>JAFZDL010000042.1 GCA_017561205.1 Oscillospiraceae bacterium
AACAGCCTTAAAGGCACCCATGTTTTTGCCGCTGGAGAACACATACGCACCCTTCATCTGTGTGTTGATGGCCATAACTGCACGGGCAACACATTCTTCCTCATCCACCTGCATGGATGCCAAAACGCTGCGCAGCGGCGTAACAAAGAAACGCCAGATCAAAGGCTCGTCTGTGATCGCGGGAGTTGTCCTGGTGGGGATCCGCTCCGCGTGGACGATCTCCATGGTCTCCCGCAAAAAGGCTTCGCAGTTCTTTCTTGCGGCCCGGTCATCCAGAAACATATGTAAGGCAAAGAAGTCCTTATATTCCGGATAGATACCATAAGCTGCGAAGCCGCCGCCCAGGCCATTGGAACGGTCATGCATGGGTTTCATACTTTCAATGATTTTCTCGCCGGTCATGCGCTTTCCCTCTTTTGAGATAACGGCAGAGATCGCGCAGCCGGAAGGAATTCGGATTTGACCCTCGATTTTATTCATGTAACCAACCCCTAAAAATAGCAAAAAAACGACGGTGTTTTGCAAGGAAAGCGCACTTTCCCGGCAGAACACCATCGTTCCACGCCAAGAATACTCTAAAATCCGAAACTTTTCAAGTGCGCAAATTGCAAAAAAATAGCTTTTTGCAAAAAAACGCTTTTTCGCAAATTGACAGTTGACTTTTTTTATTTCGGGGTGTATATTTTGCGATGTTAAGAGACATTGGCGTCTCGGAGGGCTATCCCTCTACGACGCCAGTGTCTCTTTTTTTATTTTCTCTGAAAGGATGAAACATTATGACGACTGTACCGGAAAGCTTCGGAAGCTTGGTTTTTGACAGCCGCGTCATGAAGGCTCGCCTCAGCGCGGATGTTTACCACTCTCTGAAACGCACCATTCAAAAGGGAACTAAGCTCGATCTGTCAGTGGCCAATGCGGTTGCTGCTGCAATGAAGGACTGGGCGGTCGAGAACGGAGCTACCCATTTTACCCATTGGTTCCAGCCTTTGACCGGGATCACCGCAGAAAAGCACGACAGCTTCATCACTCCCGCTCCCGACGGCAGAGTGATTATGGAATTCTCCGGCAAAGAGCTGATCAAAGGTGAGCCGGACGCATCTTCCTTTCCCTCCGGTGGATTGCGCGCAACCTTTGAGGCCCGCGGCTACACCGCCTGGGACCCCACCAGCTATGCTTTTATTAAGGGTAAAACTCTCTGCATTCCCACCGCATTCTGTTCCTATGGCGGCGAGGCGCTGGACAAAAAGACGCCGCTTCTTCGCAGCATGGAAGCACTCAACAAGCAGGCCCTTCGTATCTTAAAACTGTTTGGAAACGATGAGGTTAAGCGCGTGACCACTTCTGTTGGCCCGGAGCAGGAATACTTTCTGATCGACAAGGCCATGTATGACAAGCGCCGTGATTTAATTTATACCGGCAGGACCCTGTTCGGTGCCAAGCCTCCCAAGGGCCAGGAACTGGATGACCACTATTTCGGCTCTATCAAGCCACGCGTGGCGGCCTATATGGAAGAATTGAACGAGGAACTGTGGAAGCTGGGCGTTTTGGCAAAGACGGAGCACAACGAAGTGGCTCCCGCACAGCATGAACTGGCTCCCATTTATACCACTACTAACATTGCCACCGACCAAAACCAGCTGACCATGGAAATCATGCAGAAGGTAGCTGCAAAGCATGGTCTGGTGTGCCTGCTTCATGAAAAGCCCTTTGCCGGTGTCAACGGCAGCGGCAAGCACAACAACTGGTCCCTCTCCACGGATACCGGAGCAAACCTTCTCTCTCCCGGGGAAAC
>JAFZDL010000043.1 GCA_017561205.1 Oscillospiraceae bacterium
CCAAGCAAAGTAAGCATAACAGCCAGCAAAATCCAGTCTGCCCAGGTCATACGATAAATCATAAAGCTACTGCGTTTCGCTGTGCCGTAGCCCCGGGCACGCATAGAATCGCCGGTGACAACACTGCCCTCCAAGGCCCAGCCCGTTAAGGCACCCAATACAGTTCCACCATCCTGTAGCTTTTCTTTTGTGGTTGCAGTCTTGCTGATACCCTTGCCAATGGACTTTCTTGCACCGATGATTTGCTGTGTCTTACGAATGAAATTCGGCACCATACGGAACACCATTACCAAAAGCAGTGATATGGACGGAATTAGACTGCCGAACAAGCAAGTAAATTTGTCGCTGGTCAGCACCTTGTTGTAGCAGCCGAACCAAAGCATCATCGCCATGAACATACAGGCAGTTACTGCGCCGTAAAGTAGGGCCTCCAGTGTGTATGGCCTGCTTCCGAGGTAAAAAAGCGGCGTGGCACCCAAAGTATTCAGAAGTGGATTGATGACCGTTAGGATGATAAACACAGGCAGCAATCCCAATATTGTTTTCAAGCCCCGTTTGCCGTTCAGGAGCAGATAATAGATTACCCCCGTCAGTAACCCGGCAAGCAAGTAAGCCGGATGCTGGATTACCACCGACATGCCGATAGCACCCACGAAAAACAGGAAGTTTACCGCCGGGTGGCATTTGGAAAACGCATCTCTCATCCTTCTTGGCCCATCCACTCGCAGCCCACATCTACGCCTAAGCCCTTACAGGTATAGCACCAGACGATTACATCTCCATCCTCCACATAGTAGCTGGAACATCCATAGTTGGGGAACCATTCGTTGACCTTATACATCCAGCCGGATTGCTCACCGCAATCAAACTCATACAGATGGTTGATGCCTTCAATATAGTAGCTTCCGTAAAGGGGTGTCCAGCTGTACTCAATTTGGATATTGGTCTTCTTACAAATACGGTTTAACACCTCAAAAACAGTTTCATTTTCGTAGAAGGGCACTTCCACCATTGGCAGAATAATACCATTGGACGGCACAAACTCTGCCTTGCCGGGAGTCAGATCGTCCATATTACCCAGAATTGTATCACAGCGAATCTGGATGCTCACATAACCTGCGATTCCCGGTTCCTTCTTGGCGATGGATTGCTGTTCTTTTTTTGCACAAGCGGAGCAGGTTCGTTCTCTCTGACCTTCGGCTGTTTCGGTAGCTTCTTTGACCGTCTTCCAGTCGCCCCAGGTATGACCGGCAGGCTGGGTTACAGAATCGGTATATGTTTTGCCGCAAGCGCATTGGTGAACTGTATAGCCTTGGCTCTCGCAGGTGGGCTTTACAACCTGGGAGGTATAGCTGTGGCTCTTTTTTGACACAGAATCGCTTGTATAGGTATGACCGCATGCACAGGTATGAACGGTATAGCCTTCCGCAGTGCAGGTCGGTTCGATAACTTGAGATGTATAGCTGTGGGTATGATTTTCAGTAAGTTTATCGGTTTTCTTTTCTTCCGCTGCCTGACAATTGGAACAGGTTCGTTTTTGCAAGCCTTCCTCTTGGGTCGTCGCCGGCTTTTGGGTTGTCCAGGGGCCCCACGCATGTGCCAGTGCTGCAGTTTCTTCTGCCCGGTATTTGTCACCGCATTCGCAGGTATATTCTGTATAGCCGCCTGCATTGCAGTTGGGTTCAACAACCGAAACAGTATAGCTATGGGTATGTGCATCCGGGTTTGTCTGACCGTTCAGCATATCCTGAATCGCCTGCTGGCGTTTGGCTTCCAGATTGTCCAGATCCTGATTGGTATAGCAAAGGGTAATGGTATTGTTGGCTTTCCGAATCTGCGCAAGGAGGAAATCATTCATGCCTTCCAGTTTCATATTTCGGGTGGAGACAGACTCTCCAACATACTCTGTTGCCTGTCCCGCTTTTGCTTCGCCAACCTCTCCACGGAAGACACTGACGGTTTGCGCACCGTCACGAACACTAAGAGCTGCGGTGGCATTTTTCACAG
>JAFZDL010000005.1 GCA_017561205.1 Oscillospiraceae bacterium
TCATGCCCTGGGACTTGGCACCGGGGTTATCAGAGCCGTAGCCCTCCAGCAGGTTCACAACGCCCCAAACGCCAAGGCCAGCGCCGAGAGCAATAACGAGGGTCTGCAAAGTGTCAACAGCAGATGCGAAAAAAGCCATATGTACTCCTTTTCTCCGGGGACGATGCCCCGGCCACGAAAAAAAGCCGCCCATACAGGCGGCTACAAAAATCTTACTTATGAAATATGGTATATGAGTGGGAGGGAGGTGCTCGCGCTTTAGGCATAAATTCTCCTTAAAATGTAGTGAATTTTCCCCGCTGTTTCTTGCCCGCTATTCGTTTACATTGCCTCTTGTTGCCTTACTCTATGTCCAGTCTTGATGGCTATGTGTAGATTGTAGGCAACTCGGGACAGGGACATAGGAAACATATTTCCGTTTACATTCCTTGCTATACGAATTTACAAGCAAGCACTTTTCTGTTATACTTTAGCCAGATCAAAAAATTACGGAGGAAAAATGTGTGATGATTAAACTGAACTTAAAACGCAATGAGAGCCGTTTCAAGAATGTAGAGATCGATCTGTTGTCTACGTTTCATACCAATGCGACAGGCAAATCAAACAAAGCATTTAGGTTTGCCAAGGTAGACAGTAATTTCGCTGCGTTTCTCCCCCACCTAAAAGATGGTGCCGTGAAGTTGTATCTGTACTATGCCGTTGTTGCGAACAACGAAACAGGCGAATCGTGGTACAGTATAGACACCATCAGCAAAAAGCTTGGAGCCACGGAGCGAAGTGTGGGAAACTGGAACAATCAGCTGGAAGACTTGGGCCTTATTTTCAGAACAAGCACGGGTAAAAAAAGCAAGGCAACCTTTGTGCTTCCCTTAACAGGGTTCGCTGTAAAAATGAATCTCCAGCAGATAGAGCAAGTCCTCGATGAGCTAAACCTGTATGAACCCAGTATGTATACAAGGGTTTTCGGACAGGTTCAGTCATTGACAAAACTCTATATCAAAAATGAGGCTGCAGATTTGTTTAACGAAGTGCTGTGTGTTCATCTAAGAAAAGTAAACTCCGCAGGCTCTGTTGAGCTTAATACCGTCGATACCTATATGTACAACATATCCGCCGTAGCCAATGAGGATACAGTCCAAAAACTATCCGGGTTTAAGGGAGAGGAAAAGGTTGCTATTATCGACGGTGAAAAGGAAATTACCCTCGGCAAAAAAACGTTAAAATCTTTCAAGTGCTTTTTCATCAATGAGCCTTCTAAGATTGATGACACCACTGTTTATGACATTATGGGCCAGCTTACAGATGATGTAGATCTCTCTGACTTGCCCAGCATTTCCATCTAATATCAAGGAGGTACAAATGATTGAAAGCAATCTGATTCTAGCGCTATTCCTTATGCTGGCTATCCTAACAACACTAAAGAAGTGATCTCAAGGCTGGACTTACCAATTTGCACCTGATAAGTCCAGCTTGTTTTTTGAATCCGCTCTCGGCAGCTATACAAAAGCGTCTGGATCGTCAAGGTCATCGTAGTTGAGGATGTCCTCGTCCTCGTATACGAGCGCCTCATCCGGCACGGACACTTCATGCACCTCACATACCTCATTCAGACCGGGCCGCCTGTTGCGGTTAATCAGCCTGTCAAGGTCAAAGGCGTTCTTTTTGTCGGCCTCAGCCGTGTGCTTGAAATTGGGGTGTTGCTTTAGGTCATACTTGCGGGAATAGAACGGGGGTAGGCCCCGGAGCTGCAAGATACACCGATCTCCGGGCATAGTAGCAAGCTCGCTGGGGGTCATAAGCTCCCGGCCCAGCCGCTGAGTGTTTTGGCTGTAACTTTCCGACTGGCCCCGTGTCCGGCCATCCGTCTGCATGGATATAGTGGACTTACCCAGCCAGTTTTCGGATATTTCCTTGATGGTGGATGCCTCCCGGCCACCGAGGAAAACCACACTGTCCATGTTACCGAGGATCGTTTCAGCGTGTTTATCATAGATGGCCTTGCACTGTGCCAACTGCTGATAGAACAGGCACAGGCTCACCTCACGGGAGCGGATCACGGCCACCAGCTTTTCAAGCTGCGGCACCTGTCCCGTATTGGCAGCCTCGTCCCACAGCACCCGCACATGATGGGGCAAACGCCCGCCGTGTACGTTGTCGGCCCGTTCACACAGCAGATTGAACATCTGCGAAAAGGCCAGCGCAACAAGGAAATTGTAGGTGGGTGTGGTATCGGAAATGGTGAAGAACACAGCGGTTTTTCGATCCCCGATGCGGTCAAGCTCCATTTCATCGTAGCTCATAATTTCCCGGAGCTGGGGGATGTCAAAGGGAGCCAGTCGAGCGCCGCAGGAAATGAGGATGGATTTTGCCGTCTTACCGCTTGCCAGCTTATACTTTTTGTACTGCTTGACGGCGAAGCAATCCGGTTTGCGCTTTTCCAGCCCCATGAACATATAGTCCACGGGATTGAGAAAATCCTCATCGTCCTCCTTGACCTCCATGCCGGAAATCATATCCACCAGCGTGTTCATATTGCGGTCAGCGGGAGCGCCCTCGAAAATGATGTAGGCAATCAGAGCGCAGTATAGGAGCGTTTCGGCCTTCGTCCAGAAAGGGTCTCCCTCTTTGCCGTCACCCTTGGTGTTGGCTATGAGGGTATCCACAAACTTTAGGATGTCGGCCTCATTCTTGATGTACGCCATTGGGTTATAGTGCATGGACTTGGAAAAGTCGATGCTGTTAAACACCTTGATTTTGTACCCACGCTTTTGCAGAAAACCGCCCACTTGATTGAGTACGCCGCCCTTGGGGTCTACGCACACATAGGACGAATGAGCCTGTAAAAGCTGGGGCGTAAGCCAGAAGCGGGTTTTGCCGGAGCCGGATGATCCGATGATGCAGCAATTCAAGTTCCGGGCATTGGCCGGGACTTTTGGCCGGGTGTTCATGGTCAGAAACTCCGTCCCGGTGAGGATGACGTTGTTGGAAAACTGCGGATCAACAAAGGGCTTGATGTCCTTTTCGTTGCCCCACCGGGCAGAGCCGTATTCCTCGTCACGCCGGAATTTCTTGGCTTTCTTGCTTTTCATATAGATCAGTAGCCGGAAACCAACTGCACCCACAATGCCCACAAGCCAGTCCACGGGATTCAGCCCCGGTGCAAGATCGGCAAAAGCCGGGCCAATGGTCTGGCCGATGCCCATAGCCTTTGTGAGAAAATCCGCTCCGGCGGCCATGCGGTAGGCCGTGCAGATTTTGAGGATGGCCCAGCCGATAAACAGATACGGGATATTAGGTATCAGATATTTGCGGATTTTATCTGTTTTCATGCGCCGCCTCCTTCACACGCTCCCGCTTGTGGGACTTATCCTTGGCAAGCTGGTCAGCGCCCTGTTTGAGCTGATCCCGGATGGGGGTGCGCCGGGACTTGGACTTGTTCAGCACCTTTTTGGAATACTCCGAAAAACAGGCGGTGATGGCATCGGCCTGTCCCGACTTGAAGAACAGCAGATATTTGTCCGGCCCAGCCTTATAAAAGGCATAGTCCACATTCCATTTCCGGGCCACCCGGTCAAAGGTTTTGGTGTCGCCGGACAGCTCAATGCTGTTGGTGGCAACGCCGTGGGCCATGAGCTTTTTTACGCTCTGCTTTCCGTGGGGTGTTTTGCTTGCCCGGTATTCCTTGGCGATCTTACGGCCAACGGCCCGGAGCGCATAGGCAAGGCTCCGGGCCGTCAGTTTGCTTGCTTTCATGGAAATTGCGATTGTGCGACGGGAAATGTCCTCATCGACCAGCTTTCATCACCTCCTTGGGACAAATTGTCTCGAAGTATCTACCGATCCTCTCGGCCCGGTTTTGGCAGCTTGCGTTCCCCCTCCAGCGAGGAACGGTCAATGACCTCCTTAAAAGCGGCCGTCTGCTCCCGGATGGAGAGCCTGGGCATGGAGAATACCCGGTGTTCGTCGGGAATATCATCCCGCCCGGTGTATAGCTCCACAAAGCTGCTATGGTTATCGGCCACATATCCACCGGGAGCGAAGTGGCCGCCGTCATTGATCCGCACATCCCGGCCATACGCCTCATAGTCAATGTAGTCGATCAGATGCTCAGGCACGGTCATGGCCTCAAAGTCGAGGATATACATACGGCCCAAATCTTCCTCGCTATGGATGCCGGAATAAAATTCAAAGCAATCAAGGTTTTGGGTCAGATTGATTAAGTCCTTCACGCTGCCTGTATATTCGCCAGCGTCTATGACGGCCTCAAACTTTTCCAAATCGCTTTGATCCATGTCTGACAAAAGGGCTGCAAGGTAATTCAGCTCGTCGATATTCTCGTACTCGCCCAAATGCTCATGCAGCCCCAGCACATCACTATCGAAGCTGGTTATGAAGATTTCCTCGTACCGCACACCGTCCACGCCGATGCGCTTCAGAAGTGATTGCACCCCCTCCGTAGTAGTAGGGAATTTCAATGTTTCGCCCACAAGCTGCCCCTCGGTGTATTTGCCAAGGTTGGTAATGTAGGCTTCCAGAATAGCGCCCATTGGTCTACCTCCAAAAGAAAAACCTCGGGACAAATTGTCTCGAGGTTATAGGGCCTTTTCGGTTTTCTTCTGGGGCTTCGCCAGCTCGGGCGGCTGTTTGGCCTTCCAATCGTCCAGCAGGGCGATGATCTGATCCTTCATCTCACGGGGAGACTTGTCCTTGCCGAAATACTTTTCCAGTTCTGCGCCATTGATAATCACGTTGCGATCCTCCTTTTTCTTTTCCTGTGACAGAATACCGTCGATCACATCCGGGTTGAGCTTACCCTCTTTATCCAGCTTGCGGAGCTGCTGGGCCTGTGACAGCGAAGGGGTGGACTGCTGGCCCTCAATGGAAATTGCGATATACTGCTGGTGCTTGGGTCGGATGAACGAAATCTCCACGGCGGGGGTAAACGCCAGCCCCTTTTCATCCAGCATTTTCTGCAACTCTGGCACAAGCTCGGTCAAGCGGATATACCGCTGCACCTGTTTGTAGTTCATGCCGTTGCGCTCACCGACAATCTCGGTGGAGCGTTTACCAGCGTCCTCGCCCAAGCCGGGGCCGCCTTGGTGCTTGATGGCCTCCACCTGCATTTTCAGAGAATTGGCCTTTTCGGTGGGCAGAATCTTCTCTCTATGCCGCAGGTTATCGTCCGTCATAGCAAGGATAGCTTCATCATCCGTCATGTTACGGACAATACATGGCATATTGGCAAATCCGGCCAGCTCACTTGCTTTCTGTCGGCGGTGGCCCGCAATGATTTCATAGCCGCCGTCCTCACGGGGACGGACAAGGGCAGGCTGATTGACACCGCTGGCCTTGACCGACTCCACCAGCCCTTTCATTTCCGAATCATCACGGACTCCGAAAGGATGGTTTTTGAACGGATGCAGCTCGGACAGATTGATATAGACGATCTGCTCCGGCTCGGCAGAGCGGGTAGCGTCACGGGGAGTGGCGGGCTGCTCCTGTTCGGGAGCCTTGGCCTCCTTGGGAGCCGCCTCCGGCTGTTTGGGGGCGGGAGCCTCCTTACCGGGAGCTTTCTTACTTTGGGACATTTTGTCTCGGGGCGGCTTGGGTTTTTCGGCGGGGGCCTTGTCCGTTTTGGCCGGACGGCCACGCTTGGGCTTTTCTTCCGTCTGCTCCTTGACGGGCTTTTTCTCCGAGGCTGTTTCCTCCTTTGCCGGAGCCTTATTTTTTGCGACGCTGAAATCCAGCACCTTGGGAGCGGGAGCCGCCTTCGCCTCGGGCTGGCTTTCTACCGTGGGAGCGGGCTGCGCTTTCGGTGCAGCTTCCACCACGGGGGCCTGCGGCGCACCGGGAGCCGGCTGCTCCGGCGCTTGGGGCGTGTCCTTGATAGGCTCTGCCTTTTTCTCTTGGGGAGCCTCACCGGGCTTTTCGGCCTCCGGGCCGATGTTCTTTTTATCGTCTGCCATCTTTAACCTCCTTCGTCATGGCATAAAAAAAGACCAGTCAGCAGACTGGCCAGCAACGTGAAACCTCCTTTCCGTTTGATCTACATGGAAACGCCGCCCATAGTCTCCCTTGAGCAGCGATATTCAGGAAATTGTTGACTTTTTTGGTATGTTTTTGTAGAATAATGTTGAAGAAGAGAAGTAGTTGGGGGATAACATGAAGAAGTTTTTTCAAGAAAAGCCATGGTACTTCGCAACAGCGGTCTTAGGATTTATCTTACAGCCTATTCTCGAATGGTTTGTGATGTATTTCTTTGATGAAGAAGCTGTAAAAGCTTGGTTGGCCAAAAGTGTTTTAATTTCCGACATAATTCCTTGGGTTCTCTGTGCTATAATATTTTTTGTTTGCACGATTGTATATGTCGTTCAGCAATCCAAGGCAAATTCCAAAATCGTCTCCTCTGATGAGCTTAATGTGTTAAATAAGACATTGTTGACTGTGGTTGACGAAAATGAGCACATTGAAAGTATGCAAGCGTTCCAACATCGGGTCAAAAATGATGATGGCCGCAAGTATATCAAGCTGAGTTACCTTGCTGGTGCAGCAAATGAGAGAATAGAGATCAACACCATTCTCCAGACGTATTTCTATTTCTCATATCCTATTCACAAAAAGATTCGGAACGTGTCCTCACGTTACAACAAATACTTATGTGAAACAGACCCAATACAAAAAGAAGAGTATTGGACTGATTTTGCAGATGCAGGAAATGAATTATGTAACCAGCTTAAGGATTCACTTGATGCGCTAAATTCCGTGAGTGAAATTGAAGAACGTCACTGCGATATGTACAGAGTACTCGCCAAACTTCTGCCCACAATTGCAGGAGTAGCAATAGAAAGTTTCTTGCAGAAAAGTGATGTAGAGGAAGCCTTGGTTAAACGAAAGAAAACAGGTATCCTTGGTGCTTTAGTAATTAACGATCTTTATATTTTCAGAAATCGAACAAGTGTTACCAAAGGAAATCGCATTTACTTTGCCTTCCCTTATAGCATCGAAAAAGACATTGTTTTTTTAGGCTCTATTGATGGCGGATATTTCGACGAAATGAGTGCTGTCGAAGCCTATTGCAAGTCCATAGTTTCCAAAGTTTGTAGTAGTCACACGGCATGAACTTACACATAGTATATTGTGGGTGAAATTGTATGGTTAATCGGATAATCAGAATCAGAATACGGAGAAACGAGCATCAAAAAAAGCTTGTTCAAGAAGCCATTAAAGCCACACTCTCCAAAAATGGAGTTGTTGTGTCTCGTGCTACTACTGTAAAGGAAATTTGCGCTGCTGCAAATTACAATCGTTCTGTTGAAGTGCCACTTTGCGGAACAGGTAAGCTCAAAGTTTATTGAGGTTTCCTAACCAATGGTCAACCGCTTTTCTATGAACCTTTCCCGTGTATTGAAGCGCTGTTTCTGCCCGGTTTGCGGGGGTATGTAACCGATGCAACCGGGAGAGCGCTTGAATGGCATTCAAGAGGTCAGCGGTTCGATCCCGCTTATCTCCACCAGGAAGTCCTGAAATCGAAAGATTTCAGGACTTTTTCTTTTTATATTTCTGATGTTTACCGGATTTTAGGGTGATTTTACAACCACCCCGATACAGCATATTCACCCGATACACATCATCTTGAACGCGTCTTGAACTACGACGATTTTTTATGGTCCAAATAGTCCAATACGTTTCCATAGGTACCGCGACCTTTCCGGGAGAATACCTCATCAAATCGATCGATAGCATCCTGACGGGAGGATTCCTGCGCATGGGCATAATAAAGGGTCATATCCACATCAGCATGACCGACAATGCTCTGGATGGTCTTAATGTCCACGCCCAATGCAACAAGCTGCGATACATAGGTATGCCGGCAGCAATGAGGGGTCAGAACACGGACACCCTCGATCTGCTCCAGAGCCTTGCGGAACTGAGTGCGAAAATGACTGGGATTACAGGGCTGATCGACCTTGCCAACCTCCCAGATAAACTTCTTATCCGTAGCCCGCAGATTCCGGGCGCAATACCGCGCGATTTCCGGAATGGGAATGGTGCGATAGCTGTCATAGGACTTAGGGGTACCAATAACGCCCGTTCCCTTTTCCATCACCACGGCCTGCTCAATCACGATGGAAGAGCCATCCTGCGCAATATGCCGGGGCTCCAGCGCCAGAAGTTCCTGCGTACGCATACCAGTACAGAGCATCAGACGGATGCTCCAGCCGATTTTATCCTCCGGAAGTTCCCGAAGCAGAATCCGCACCTCATCAGCAGTAAATACTTCTTTGTTCTTCCTGGGCTGTTTCCGCATTTTCTCCGCAAATGCCACCGGATTTTTCAGGATCAGATCATTGGCGACCGCCTTATTGAAGATTTGGTACAGCATGCCTCTGCAATGAGCCAACGCAGAATCGGATCGGCCACTTTTACGCAGCTTTCTCAGCAGCTCCTCAATGTCCATAGCCTTGATTTCCGACAGTTTCCGCCGCCCAAGATGCTCCTTCAGAATCCGCAGGGTATAGCGGTAATGTTCCTGGGTAGTCGGCTTGACGTTGTCCCGGTGATGCTCAAACCACAGATCCGCCCATTCATCGAATCGGATGTCACCACCGGTCAGCAGTCCCGCCGCCTTCTTTCGAAGATATTCGTCCCGCTTTTCCCTCGCTTCTTTTTGCGTCTTACCCGTGAAAGACACGATTTTTCTTCGGCCATCGGACTTGAATCCGTCCATGATCTGGATCTCCCAATGGCCATTTTCCTTCCGGCGAAGAGAACCTTCACCATTTGCACGTTTCTTTGCCATTTTCTTTCCTTCCCGCTGGCAACCCACGGTGTTTCGTCTTCAGTATCATACTATATTAATTATGTAAAGAAAAGTATTGACAAGATGAAAATAACACATTCATATTCGATACATCCGATGTAATCGATATTTTACACCCCCAGAGATATCGAATTGCTTTATATAAAATCTACACTAATCATTTTGTCCCTGCTGGCAATATCGCCAGCAGGGACTTTTCGTTATCAGCCTGTAGTACTTCTCAAAATCACTTCATCTTCCTGGTTGCGCAGTTTTAATGTCAACTCATACTCATACTCAGGCTGGAAGAATTTATGGTCCATTACCAGTGTATTGATCGTGTTGATTACATCGACATCATTTCTATTCGACCCATCCCAGCCCATTTTAAGTACCATAATCAGGACATCCGTGTAATCAATGCCAGCCCGAACCAGATAGGTATACTCGCCGTTGCTGTGACTGCGGAAGATAATGGGAATTCTGTTCCGATGACAAAAATTTTCAAATTCGGTGGCGTACTTTGATTGCAGTACAATTTCCTCGCAATGAGATTCAGGTAAGATATGATTCATAACAATTACTCCTTTATCAATGTTTGATCCTTATGGTTTTGATTCTTTTGTGAATCCTTGTATGTACGATTGTCTTGTGCTTCCTGGATGAGTGCATCCAACGTCCCTTTGGGCTGATACAGATAACTCTGCTCTGCGATACGGTCTGCGTTGGAAATCAAAGCCTGCAATTTTTTGAGGCCTCGATATTGACGCTTTAATGCGGACAGATGCTTTTGGTAATCGCTGATCTTCTTTCGGTGGAACTGATGACGGTATCGCAGTTCTTCAAATGCTTCGTTAGTCAGAACTTGATTGCTTACCAAAATCGCATAGGCAGCTTTATAGTCTTTGAGTACATCTGGATCAGGATCGGGCACGCCTTCAACGTTTGCCCGAATCTGCTGATACTGTTCCCACGCTACAATGACCGGAGCCTGATGATTCACACATGCTTCCAAGCGGGCACGTTCCTGTTTCAGTCCATTCATCTGCTTTCCTGTATCAGCCAGTCGTTCAACTACATCCTCTGGAGTGTTGACGTTCATTTCTCGGGCCAGTCTCACACTATCCATCATGGCCTGTACATTACGATCTACACGCGCGCGGATCACCTGACCAGTAATACCGGAAGGCGGTGCCCTTCTGGCCATTTCATTGCGGTAAATCACGATAATCAGCATACAGATCAGTTCTACTAACGATCGTTTCCGGCCATGCTCATTGTAGCGTCCGACTGCATAGTACCTTTTCTTAGGATCATTGGATACATAGTAAGGACGCCGGTCAGGATTACCGTCCATGCTCCAGAAATAGATCTGCCTCGCCTTTTTAGCACTCAACTGTGCCGCAGTCAGTCGTTTCTCTTCGCATTTATTAAACTCCTCCGAATCCTTAAGCCATTTGAAGTAGATTTTCTGGGTAGAGGTCTTTTGATGCCGTGCGCCCCTATGTTCCTCTGACTCAGGGTGAACCGTAATTTTTCCCGCTGCGATGACACCATCAATCCATGCCGAGTATTCGGGATCATTGTGTCGCAAAGCAGGCAAGTCAATGATGGAAAGACCATATTGTACGCACAATCGGTTTGCCGCCTTACGTAAATCATTGAAATCCTCACGCCGCATACCGAGCTTTTTTGCACGGCCGGTTGCGCTGTACTGCCCCACATAAAAGTGCGTATGTTTGTGAGATTTATCAAAATGATTCGCACCAAAAACCGGAAAATCCTTTAACAGGGGATGCTCTGCCAATGCCGACATAATAGTATTCATCGTCAACTCACTCGGATTATCACCCTCCGTGTAGCTCATGAAAAAATGTAATCCAATCAGCTCCGAACTGGTGTCCTTCAGTCCCTGAACGCCGCCGTTTTTGCTTTCGTAGTATCTCGTCCGGTATACTTCCATCTGTGCCGCCGCCACCAAAGGGTTAGCGCTACAGTGCCGTGCAAAAGAATACACACGCTCTGCGCTCTCCGGCTCACCCATATAGGATAAGACGTTGTATATATTACTGTTCGTGGCGGAAAGCATCTTATCCTTATTGGAGATATATTTCAGTACACGCTCACTGTGGGACCGCACCTGGGAATATCTAAGTGTGGCCATATTTCTTCACCTGCCTCAAAATCTCTTTAATTAGTACGCACACATTTTCTTCTAAATTCTTCATAACCCGTTCCATTCGAATCACATCATCCTCATACAGTCGGAGTTCCGCATTCGTTTCCCTGCGGATAATTTGATTCATGGACTCCCGGGCCTGCGCCACCTCGTTGGTCAAAATCTGCACGCCATGCAGCGGAGGATCCGGCGAATCCCCCTTGACCGCACGGTCATGCACCAACTGTCGCACTGAAACCTGAAGCCTGTCGGCATCAGATTTGAGCATAGCATACTCATCTTCTGCAAACCTAAGTCTGACATCTTGCATAGTATCACCCACCGAAATAACTTTGTATATATATTATACCTTTCTGCTACCTCTGAAGAAACCGAACTCCCCTTCTTTCAAAAATTTTTTCAAAATATTTTTCTACATGATATTTCCAACATCTAATAACGTCTAAGAACTAAGACAAAATTGGCCTTGCCCATTTTGTCGCTCTGCAGGGACCTTTCCCTGCACTCTTGACGCCTGCGGCGGGAGCTGCTTTCGCAGTTATTGAGTGTCAAAAATAAGTATTTCAATCATGCTATAATACATCAATTAGGATCTGGTGTTTACCAAAACAGATGGTCCATATTTACTTGTAAACATGTTTACAAGTAAATACGTTTACAAGTAAATATGTTTACAAATCTACACATTTTTCCGGTTAGATGCCGTTTTAGTGTATCTTATTATTCAGAAAATCACAAAACCATATTGACAACAGCCAACAGATGTGGTAGGCTATCCGTGTCGAAACCAATTGGATCGATCACACAATGTGTAGGCATGACGTCTGCCTGTCACATACTTACAATTATATGGAGGATGTATCATGATTAGCAGATGTATGTCGCTTGAGGATCTCCCGGTGTACCTGTCGGTAGATCAGCTGGCCGCATTGTTGGGCATCAGCAGGGCCGGAGCGTACACCTATGTCCACACCGATGGTTTTCCCCTGCTCCGCATCGGTAAACGTATGCTGGTCCCCCGCGACCAGCTGATTGCCTGGCTGGATGCACAGACGGAGGGCGCAGTATGACGGATGCACAGTACCATAATCTGTACCAGGCCGTCGATTATCGGCTGATCGATTATCTTACCTTGAGCAATATCCTGATTGACAAGGCCGCCAATCCCCATTGGACCACAGCCTGTCCCCATTGCAGCCAGCCCGCCCATATTATGATGTTGCCGTCTGCAACCAAGCCCGTCGCCCATTGGTCCTGTCCCGCCTGCGGGCACGAGGGCAATGCGGTTGCGTATGTGCGAGAGCTCTGGGGCTATGCCGAGGACAAGCACGCTGTATTTGCCCTGTGCCGCACGCTCCGGGTACCTGTACCTTACCTTGACACTATCACGGCGGAGGAGTTGCTGAGCAGGGAGTATACACCCAAGCCTGAGCTGATTGAGGGCGCATTGACGGCAGGAGTCTACCTCCTTGTCGGAGCCCCGAAATTGGGCAAGAGCTGGTTGAGTATCTGTCTGTCTCACTGTGTCAGTACGGGATCACCGTTGTGGGGCAGGGCAGTCACCAAGGGTAGCGTCCTGTATCTTGCACTTGAAGACGACGACGAACGGCTGCAGGCAAGGCTGCACAGGGTCTGTGATAGTTCTACGGGTCATATCACCTTTGCGACTCATGCAGGCATCTTGGGGACCGATTTGGAGTTGCAAATCCATAACCATCTCCGCGAAAACAATGACACCAAGCTGATCATTATTGATACGCTCGCCAAGGTCAGAGATATCCAAAACAGTAACTCGGCGTATCTGCAGGACTACGATGCAATTAGCAGGATTAAGCATATCGCTGACAAGCACGGTATCACCATCATCATTGTGCACCATACGCGCAAGCAGGAGTCCGACGATGTCATGATGTCTATCTCGGGCACTAACGGCCTCCTGGGTGCTGCGGACGGTGCTATGATCCTTACCCGTCCCAGGCGTATGGAGGCTGAGGCAGTCCTTAGCATTACTGGCCGCGATGTCCCTGACACTGAGTTGTACCTTACGCAGGATAAGGATACCATGCGCTGGGAACTGGCCCCCCACCAGCCCGATAATAGCAACATCCCCAAAGATGATCCTGTTATTGTAGAGGTAGCAGACTACATTGCCGCCAATGGTGCCTGGACGGGTACTGCACAGCAGCTGTCCGATATTCTGTCGGCGCAAAATCCGTCTGTACGGGTCAACCCCAACGTGCTGTCCCGCAAAATTAACGATTATGCCGTTGCGTTGCGTCACCGTCATGGCGTAGATGTCTCCCGCGGTAAGGACGGCAATGTCAAACTGATCATCCTGCGGCCTGTTGACGGTCTGGAGGATCTGTAATTACATAGGGCCATCGGATATATCCGATGGCCCCTAGGAATCACTTTATTAAGGAGTATTACATGGCCAAGAGAGCCAATGGCGAAGGATCTATTCGAAAGAAACCCAACGGTCACTGGGAACTCCAGATCATGGACGGTTGGAAGCCAAACGGGAAACGTAATATCCGATCCTTCTCCGGTCGCACTCAAAAAGAAGTCAAGCAAAAGCGTGATGATTATCTCCGTAAAAAAACTGACGGTCTCCTTGCAGCAGAAAACCTGCGATTCGATGACTGGGCAAATTCCTGGTTCGATGGGCGTAAGGATGATTTGAAAGTTTCCAGTCAGGAGAGCTACCAGTATACCCTGCGGATCCTGATTGATCATTTTGGCAGTTGGAAGATTGCAGATATCAAAGCAATGCATATTGAGGCATTTTTGCGCAAACTCCGCCAGGAAGGGCGATCCGACTCTGCACTGGCTCATTGCCGCAGTATGCTTCATTCCATCCTTAACAAAGCCGTCGCCAATGATCTGCTCTCCAAAAATCCTGTTGCTCTTGCCGAAAAACTCAAAAAACAGCCGACGAATACCAGGGAAGCATTTACCGAAGAGGAAGTCCGCATCCTGCTCCGCGACCTGCCTGATGACCGCATCGGATCCAGCATCAAGCTAATGCTATGCACAGCCATCAGAAGCCATGAACTTTTGGGCCTCGAATCTAGGCACATCAGCGAGGACGGTGCTTATCTGACCATTGAGCAGGCAGTCGTAATGGATAAGGGAGTCAGTGTAATTGGAGATCCCAAATCTGCTTCCAGCCGGAGAGTCATCCCCGTACCTGAAATCGTGCAATACTGTGCCAGAAACCTGCGCAATACGGACAAAAAATATATCTGGGAGGCCGGAAAACCCGGTCATCCCTGTAATCCCAGTTATTTTCGGAATCAATTCCGCAAAGCACTGGAAAATATTGAAGGCGTTCGCGTACTGACGCCACACTGCTGCCGGCACACTTGTGCGTCTCTGCTCCTTTCCTGCGGTGTAGACCCCAAGACGATTCAGCAGATTTTGGGCCATGCAAAGGTTGATATGACCTTTCACTATACCCACTCGTATGATGCCTTGCAGCAAAACGCAATGGATCGTCTGAGCAAAAAGTTTTCTAGCAATCATCTAGACATCTAGAAATATCTAGATGTCTAGAACAAGGAGGTTTTTTATGAAAAGTCAATCGTGTGAACCGTCCGAATCCGCAGCAATGCCGTCTGCGGACAAGCCGAAAAAGGAAAATCAGATCAATTTTCGCGCTACCGACGCCAAGCGCGCCTGGATTGATGCGAAAGTTGCATCCAGCGGCAAATCCAGAGAACAACTGATGCTGGAAGCTGTCGATCTGTTGATGTACAAGGAAGCCACGGTGGATCATCCCAATCGAGGCCTCGAACTGGCCGAATACGAAAGCCATGTCAACGCCGCTTTTCGTATGTTCCGTGCCAGTGTCGACACGTGTCACAATACAGAATTGCGCGTCCGCGAGGAATTTGCCCGCCAGTTGGACAGCAAGGACCAGGTAATTGCAGATTATCAGTCCCAGATCACCGCCCTCCAAGCTGATCACGAAGCCCTGGCAACCGTCACCACCGAATGTGCCGCCCTGAAGGCCGAACTGGCCGCGCTTGCCGAGCAGGCAAAAATTGACAGCATTGATGCAGCGAACCGCTTGGCCGAAAAAGATCGCCTGCTCACCGTTTTGGATGAGAATCTGACCAGATATAAGCACCAGGCAGAGGGCTACATCGAGCTTCTTCAGGAACGCAATGACCTGGCAGCTCAGCTTTCCTCTGCAACCGCAACCATGAAAGGCCGTGAAAAGGACCACCAGATGGAGCTTGAGCGTCTCAAAATGACCGCCCATCAGGCCCAGATTGATGCCGTCCTGGCAGCGCAGAAAGAAATGCAGACCCAGCTTGAGGACCTGAGAGGACGATTGGTAGCCGCCCAGGCCGAAGCGAAAAGTCTGCAGGGATTCAAGGCCGATAACGATCTTCTGCGTGAACGCCTTGGCGAGCAGAATGTCCATATTGCCCTATTGGAGCAGCAAATCCAGGATTTTTTTGAGTATAAAGAAGATATTTAAGAGGCTACCAAATATCCCCGCTGATAAATAGAGAAAGCAAATACCAATACCCCCAAATCTATATCCACCGTACAGATCTGGGGTATTTTCCATACAATATTCGATATTCCCTACTATCTAAAAAATCGAATATATCGTATTTATCGCATTAAATACAAACACCGCTTCCGCTAAGGAGGCATCAAAATACCAAATACAATAACCATTCTAAACAAAACACTGTTTTCACGAATTAGGAATAATTGTAAAGGAGACTTATTATGCGTTTTTCTTGGAACTTTTTTATTGAACGGCATATTGTTGAAGTGCCTATGGAGGCAGCGTGGCATCTGTTTTCCGCCTTGGACGATAGCGAAATGCCTGTGATTTATCTGGAAACTGCCGAACAGCAGTACCTGATTGCACATGGCTATGAATATCGCCGTGTATTTAAAGATGAGAGTCTCATGGCCACTCTGATTAGCAAATTTTTTTATAGGGTTGTTGGTGAAGCCTACGACACCCTGCAGGAGGACACTTCTGGCTATCTGGATATTTCTCTGATCATGCAGGATATTCTGGAGGAATCCTGGACGGAATGGCGCGCCAAGGGATATCTCACGCAGGACGATGTACCTCCGGAGTTTGTTTCCTAAAGTCACACTGTAAAAATTCGCAGAAACTGACGATTACCTAAACCCAGCAACATCCAAGTTCAGTATTATTCTATGATAGGATTTTCACTTGAGCTATTCATGGATCCCATGTCCACAAAAACAGATACTAGCACCGAGCAAAGGAGGTGATACCTATGACAGTTAACGAGTTGCGCGCAAACCCTGCATACAAATATCATCACACCGCCGCCCGCCGCGGTTACGTGTCTCGTCGGTCTAACGGCGTCGTAATGCCGTACCGCGGCCGATATGGCACGGGTTACATCCTGCTGACGCCGAGATGGGATACCAGTTCCTACGTATGGTGCAACTATTATCTGCTTGTACAGGCATAATAGTACCCACACCGCCTCTGGGAATGGCGGCATTAAAGATTATTTTCCCAACATAACAGGCGTCTTCCTTCCCAGAAGACGCCTTTCTCATATTTACATATTTCTAAAAGAAGATGGGCAGCCCGCAGGCCGCCCAACATGATTAGTATATCAAAATCCTCGCTCAAAGTCCATTCTCAGTATCTCCAATATTTGGCTCTCTTTCTTATGGAACATCCCATCTTGAAAATCCTGGGATGGCTTGCTATTATAAAGCTACAAAAAAGGAGTGAGTCCAATGTACTAACTAACTTCTCATCCTACAGAAACCGGAGGTTAAGCAAATGATGGAACCCGACAACTTCATGAAGTAACCCTTGATCGTTAGAGTGATTAGCTAACTGATCAAGGGTTATTTCTTTGCGTGCCGAAAGGCGCGCTTTTTTATTTTCGCAGGCTCTCCTACATACTCATAAAACTCCCGCCGTGGTCAGGACTCCATGTTGATTAGTCGAAATGCCATAATGATACCTCACGAAATTTGGTTTTGTTTTAGTATAGCATAGATTGTTGGGATATAAAGGGGCTTCTTCCATTCTGGAAGATGCCCCTTGCATACTCACTTATCTACTAGATCGCCAAATGACCCAAAGGATTCGGGGACCGTCTCTCTTTGTGATGGATACCACATCACCATTAACCAGCCATCTTCCGCAGCTTTCGATCCCTCATAAGCAATTGCTGTAGATATGCATTTTCTGCTTCAGTACGATTCACTTTCTCCATCAGAGCATCAATTTCTTGCTCGTATGCATCCAGCAATTTTTCATACTCGTCCCGTTCACTCTCGAATACTTTTTGCTGTGTAAGAAATTTATCCGCCTGATCTAACAACTTCGCTTCGTATTCTTCAGAGGCTTCAGCATATCCCTCTATCTTACCTTCATATCGACCGTCTCTATAAATTGCGCTGGTAATAGGATTATCTTCAGTAAGGTCTTCCTTGATTGTACGCTTAATTCCGTCTGCAACACTGCCTTCATCAACAATATTTCTCACTGTGTCAACAGTTCTACCAAGGAGAGTACCTCTCCACACAGCTCTTAAAAATCCCATGTTACTTCCTCCAATTCCAATCCTTTTCCTTTAATCATGTTCTTGAACCCGCCGAAGACAAACTCCTCTTTGATTTGCCTGATATATTCGGTGTCGCTTATCAAACGCTTTATTGTTACAATAAGTCCACCAATATCCAGTTGTTTAATCGTACTTTCATTTCCTGCCAGCATATTTCCACCTACCCACAGCACATTGCTTCCAGTCGCAATCACATTAGAGTACATGATGATTTTCCGTGTTCTCACACTGTACAGCTCTCTGGAAGTCTCCATAGCATCATCATACATTAGGCTATGAAGTGCGCTGATCAGCAGGTTGATCAACTCTGCCAACTTAGCCGATGTACCAATCTTTACAACATCGCCTGCACTAATATACTTCGTCAGTTTCTCGGCGTTTGTGTTGGATAGCACCAAATTTGCTCCGGGTATTTGAATGCCGCAAGGAGTATATAAGTCCGTTCCTATATGAACAACCTGCTTTATCAGTGCAGCCACAAATGCCGTAGGTTCCTCCTTTGTACGTTCTACCGCGCATTGAATCATTGCCATTGTTGATCCATATGTTGCTATATGCGGGTCCCTGTAGTCAGATGTATATACCACATGATTGGTCGTTAATACGGGGATACCTACTCCGCCAATATCCAAAGGTGTCTTTACGCAGGTAATCGTATTGGTCAGTATATTAGCCGTACCGAAAATCAAGCCTAGAATAGGATCATGACCAAGTGTTGAAAAACGATGATTCGACCCTTTAAACAATGACAGCTTTTCCGTTGGAATCAGCTTCTCAAGTTCCAGATCCCAACTTCTTCCCTTGCCAAGCATTTTGTTTATCGAATCTTGCGTCAATGTTGCTGTCGCATCGTATGGCACACCCATTTTGGTGACAATGTGTTCCATTGATGCATAATAGGGTCGCTCATCTAATACTTCGCCAGAATTTAACTTACCTAGCAATTTTTCTTGGAATTCATGTAACTTCGTTTCGTTTCTATTACTAGATCCTGCTACTTCAGTTTTCGACAACTCATTTAAAATAACAATTCGGGCCACTTGCAAACCAACTGCAGCAAATAAAAAGAGAATATCTTTACCATGCAAACCTGTTTGTTCCTCAAATTCCTGGTCAAGTTTGCTCAAGATAACAGGTGCATCATGTGCAATCTTAGCAACACGATAGGATTCATTAGTTATTTTCTGTATATTTGATAGTGTTCGATCCGAATTTTCTCTTATTTTTGCTCTGCGAGCTCGTAACTCATCTATCGACACAGACATTCCTCCTCAAACAAGTTTGGAAATTTTTAGTATATGCCCATACGCCAAGTGATCGTAGACAATCGGCCGCCTTCCGCAACAACAATCTTCTCGTCTATCTATAGTATAACCAAGCAACTATGCTTCGTCAACGAAATGTTAGCTTTTGTCAAATATGCAGACACCCCGTTGAGTTCAGCTCAACGGGGTGTATTTTCGCTATAAAAACAAAAAAGCCCCGACTTTTCAGTCGAGACTGCTTTGCTTTTCTCCACTCTTCATTAAGCGGTGGTTTCGGTCTTGCGACCTCCACACACGCAGCTTAACGAATCGTTTCGTCTGCAATTTCCTTTCGTCTTCCGCCGGCTTCA
>JAFZDL010000044.1 GCA_017561205.1 Oscillospiraceae bacterium
AGCGATTTTGGAGAAAAAGGGACTTGTGCGCAAAGAAGCCATTGGAGGCAATCTCTATCGTGCCAAGCTGTTACTGACAGAAGAAGGAAAGCAGGCTGCAGAGCACGTGCAGCAGCGGGCAGCTGTTGCTGTAGAACTGGCAGGATCCGGTATGTCCGAGGAGGAGCGGGAAGTATTTTACCGCTGCCTGGAACTGATCACTTCCAATCTCCAAACACTGAGTAAAGAAGGTCTTCCTCAAAGATGAATATATTCGCAAAAATCTACTGCCGCATATTTCAGGGAGCATTCCGTGCGGCACTGCCTATTCTTCCTTACAGAGAGCCGGAGATCATTTCGTCCTGCTCTAAGCTCGATATCGTATTCAAAAAAGAAAAGGTCAGTTCGGTCCTTGTGGTGACGGATAAAGGAATCGCTGCCAACGGACTTATCGCTCCGGTAGAACAGATTCTGAAAAAGAAGAAAATTCCTTATGTGATCTACGACGAAACCAAGCCGAATCCTACAGTGCAAAATGTGGAGGATGCCCTTGCCGTCTATCAGCAAAATACATGTAATTGCTTGATCGCAATTGGTGGTGGTTCAGCCATGGACTGCGCTAAGGCGGTTGGTGCCCGTGTAGCATATCCCAAGAGAACTGTTAATCAGTTGGGCGGTAAGCTGAAGGTATGGCGCAAGCTGCCTACCTTGATCGCTATTCCCACCACCGCAGGTACCGGCAGCGAAACCACACTGGCGGCCATGATCACTGATACAACAACGCACCATAAATATGCGATCATGAGTTTTCCCCTGATCCCTAAATATGCAGTGCTGGATGCGACGCTTACATATTCGTTGCCACCGCATCTTACTTCCACGACGGGTGTGGATGCCCTGACCCATGCTGTTGAAGCGTATATTGGCCGTTCAACCACAAAGGAAACCCGCAGACTGGCGTTAGAGGCAACAAAGCTGGTGTTTGAGAATGTGGAAGCAGCTTATCAAGATGGACACAACCACGAGGCAAGAGAGAATATGCTCCACGCAGCATATAAGGCAGGTATTGCCTTCTCTAAGTCGTATGTTGGCTATATTCATGCCGTTGCACATTCCCTCGGTGGCAAGTACGGCACACCCCACGGCCTCGCCAATGCGGTGGTGATGCCTTATGTATTGGAAAGCTACGGCAAATGCGTGTATAAAAAGCTGCACCGTTTGGGCATTGCCGCAGGTGTTGCAACGGAAGAGGATGCGCCGATGACCGGTGCCATCAAATTTATCAATGCTATCAAGACATTGAATGCGAATATAAATATTCCTACCAAGTTGTCGGGCATTCAGAAAGATGATATTCCGGCACTTGCTAAGCACGCCGCGAAAGAAGCAAATCCTCTTTATCCTGTGCCGAAGCTGATGACAGTGAAGGATCTTGAACAGTATTATTATCAGGTGGCAGATTGGAGTTAAGTTATGAATATTGATGAGATTTTACAAAAGCAACGTGCTTATTTTCAAAGCGGTGCTACGCTGCCTGTAAGCTTCCGCATAGCAATGCTGAAGAAACTGCGCTCTGCGGTCAATAAATATGAAAAAGAGATCGGCGATGCACTGACTGCTGATTTGGGCAAGAGCGATTTTGAAGGTTTTATGTGTGAAACCGGCCTGGTTCGTAGCGAGATCAGCTATATGATCAAACATGCCCGTCGTTATGCCAAAGAAAAGACGGTTTATACGCCCATTACCCAGTTTGCATCCCGTAGCTATGTTAAGCCTTGTCCTTACGGCAATGTGCTGATCATGAGTCCCTGGAATTACCCCTTCCTGTTGACCATCGATCCGCTGGCAGATGCCATTGCGGCAGGCAACACTGTGGTTGTCAAACCCAGCGCTTATTCTCCGGCAACCAGTGCAATTATCGAGAAAATCATTACGGAATGCTTTGATCCTCAGTATGTGGCTGTTGTTACCGGCGGCAGAAAAGAAAATGCCGCTCTGCTGGATAAGAAATTTGATCTTGTGTTCTTTACCGGCTCTCAGAGCGTGGGTAAGGAAGTGCTGCGGCATACCGCTGAGACCCTGACTCCTGCGGTGCTGGAACTGGGCGGCAAAAGCCCCTGCATCGTTGACAGCAGCGCAAAGATTAAGCTGGCTGCCAAGCGAATCGTATTCGGCAAATTCCTCAACTGCGGTCAGACCTGCGTAGCTCCGGACTATATCCTTTGTCACGAAAGCGTGAAGGACGAGCTGATCGCGGAACTTCGTAAGCAGATCGGGAAGCAGTATGGTGAAAATCCGCTCAGCAATCCTGACTATGGCAAGATCGTCAACCAAAAGCATTTTGACCGAATCAAGAGCCTGATCGACCCCAACAAAGCCGTCATCGGCGGCAAATGGAACGAGGACACCTTGCAGATCGCACCCACCGTTTTAAGTGATGTCACTTGGGAAGATGCGGTGATGCAGGAGGAAATTTTCGGTCCGGTGTTGCCGGTGTTGCCTTACAAGAATTTAGAAGAAGTATATGCGATGCTGGCAGACAAGGCAAAGCCTCTGGCACTGTATATTTTCTCCGAGGACAAAAAGGTCATCCGGGAAGTAACTCAGCGGTGCCGTTATGGCGGTGGCTGTGTCAACGATGTAGTCATCCATCTTGCTACCTCCAACATGGGCTTCGGTGGAGTTGGCGAAAGCGGTATGGGCTCTTACCACGGCAAAAGAGGTTTTGATGCTTTCAGCCACACCAAATCCATTCTGGATAAGAAGACCTGGATGGATCTGCCTATGCGATATCAGCCTTACAAGCGAAGCTTATATGGAAAACTGTTGCACCTGTTCTTGCGTTGAATAGGTTGAAAAAATGATTATTAGGAGGTATGTTACCATGACTAAGCAAATTACGATTTCCAGCGATAGTACATGCGATCTGAGCCAGGAATTGGTGGATCGTTATAACATTCATATTCTGCCTATGGGCGTAACACTGGGGGATAAGATGTATCGCGACGGCATGGATATCACACCGGATCAAATCTATGCCCATCACGAAAAAACGGGTCAGCTGCCCAAAACTTCTGCAATCAACATGGCAGAGAGTGCGGATTTCTTTGCAGAGCTGACAAAAGATGGTAGCGCTGTGATTCATTTTACGATCAGTTCCTCTATGTCTGCAACTTATAACAACGCTCGGATTGCTGCTGAAGATTTTGAGGATGTATATGTTGTGGATGCGAAAAACCTCTCTACAGGAAGTGGCCTGCTGGTGCTTGCTGCCGCAGAAATGGCGCA
>JAFZDL010000045.1 GCA_017561205.1 Oscillospiraceae bacterium
ACACGTGCGCTTGCGTGGCGTTTCCACCTGTGGGGCGAAAATTGCCACCTGTTTGCCCTTTTCTCTTATGGGATAGGCAAGAGAGAGGGTAAAAGAAAAACCCCCAAAAGAGGGGGGTTTTCGGGGGCTATGCGTGTGTGGGCGTCGTTTGGATGGTGGTTTCATTCACGTTAAGGTCTTGCACGTCGTTCGTTGTGTCTTGGCTGGATTCGCTGTTCATTCCGTCGTACTTATAGACGAAATCCGTGTCTGTGTTTGTGCTTATGACAATATAGCCACAGGCCATATCTCCGCTGTTTTGTTTGTTGAAGCTTGCCGGGATTGGGATGCCCCTTCCGTAGGATTGAGCGAGGGGAACTAAAACATTTGAGAGCGTAAGCGTGGCGAAAGTGGATGAGCCGAAAACAATCGGCAAATAGCACCACGTGTCATCCGAAAGTTTAAGTGAAATGCTTGCTTTGTATATCGTCGTTATTAAGCCTTTTACGTATCCTTTATTGACGAGAATATGTTGGCTTGCAGCATTGACGTCATCGGGTGTTCCTGCGCGAGTGTACCCGTACTGGTTTCTGTACACATACGTGTTCGCGATATTATCGTCAGTTCTCCTCTCACAGTAAGGGGTTCCATTTGTTGCCATGGAAATGGCGCTTACATTTGAAGGGGTTGTTGGCTTTGTCAGTTTTACGTCGGCGTCAAACGTCTGCTGATACACGCCGGCCACGGTCACCATCGTGCCGTAGTTGGTGAAGGCGCCGACGTCATGCCACGCAAGTGGCGTTTCTCCGGCAAAGATGATCCACAAATGCTTCGCGCCGGTATTGCTATCCGGGATAAGGTAAGCGTCGTTAAGGTAGTCGGCGGAAGGTGTTGGAAGGTCGGCGGGGCTGTTCAGTTCACCGATCACGTCAAACGCTTCACCGGGTGTTCCCTGTGGGCCTTGTATGCCTTGTGGGCCCTGTATGCCTTGTGGGCCCTGTATGCCTTGTGGGCCCTGTGCGCCTTGTGCGCCCCTTATGCTATAAGAAGGGTTCCAGTATCCGCTGTTCCCGGATTTTACGAAAATCCACGTGAGGCCGTTCGCGTTCAGGCACATATCGCCTTCCACCTCGTCACCATTGACAGGCGGGCGGCCTGTGAAGTCGATCCACCTCGACCCTCTTTGTCCCTGTTCACCCTGCGGCCCCTGTTCACCCTGCGGCCCCGCGGGTCCCGGCGCCGGGAAAACGCCGACGTCGTACCAATGACCGTATTCGTCACCCTCCCACGGGCGCGTCCATATGTGGTAGTGATTGTCGTCTTCCGTGATGTAGGCGTCTCCGTAGTCGCCGCCATAGGTTTCGGGGTCGGGCAGGTCTTCTTCGTCTGGCACTTCTCCGACGACCTTGATGCCCATTTGGGCAAGGACAAGCGCCGTCTGCCGGGTGTCTTGTAGTTCTTTGGTCAGGTATGCCACCTGTTCTTCAAGGTTCCTGTACTTTTTTCCGTCCGCTTCAAACGCCATTTTCCTGTTCCTCTCTTTCTTTCTGCTTGGCGTATTGCCAGTATTCGTTTGTGAAATAGTCCTCGGTGTTCCTCATTTGAAGAACGCCGAACATAATGCCCATGACCACCGTCACGATGTAGGCAACGGCGGCAATTATGTCATAAGTCAGCAGGGCGTTGGTAAGCCCTATGACAGAGGCCGCCGAAAAAACGAAAACCGACGTCCCCTTGAAGCCGTAAGTCCGGGCATAGTATCTGCTCGGCGATCTTGGCTTTGTTCCCTTTGTGATCTTATCAAGGATGGCGTTTGCTTCTATATAGCGCGGGTTGTCCTTCACATTGAAAACGCCTTGACGCACAAAGCAATGAAAAATCGTGACATTACACACGGCGGCGCTTCCTTTTGTGACGCCGTAAAGCACCCATCCGGCCTTGGTGTCGGGCACGTTCCACCCTAGGCCGACCTCCGATCCGAACATAGGCAGCACGCACACCATAACAAGCGACGCCACGGCCACAATAACATAGTAAACATAGTCGCGGCCCTTCATTCGGTTTTCGCCGCCTCTCTCTTGTCGATTTCGTGGTTGATGTGCCATTTTTCGCGATACCACCGGGCCAAAGGCGCCACGGCCAGTTCGTCCACGATCTGACACACACCAAAGACGATGATCAGGGCGAGATAATGGTCAAGAACGGCATAAAGCGCAAACGCGACAATCCATACGCGCGAACGCAGGGCCCGCTTGTTGACAAGCGATACGATGGTTAGAAGCCCGACGACCAGCACGGAAGCCGCCAACGTCACCTTTTGCACCACGAGTTGCGCCGAAAAAAAGCCGTAAACGATATAAACGGCCATAGGGCCCACGGTCAGTAGAATGGACGCGACGCCCAAAATGATCGCCAGTTTTTTATACTTTGCTGTCATCGTTCTTTTCCCCCAGCACGTAGTCTGCGTAGCCCTTTACACGCCGTAGTTCATCTATAAGAAGCCGGATTTCGTTGTGTAGTTGCGCGTTTTCGGCGTCGGTTGTTTTTTTGTCTTTGAGAAGCCCGTCAAGGCGTTCCGTCAGTTCCCTGACCTCTTTCGACGCCGTGAACGTCTGCACCGCCTCTTTTAGGTCTTTTGTCCCCTTTATGATAAGGTAAACGGCGGCAAAAATGCCGCTTGCAGACGGAACAATCATGGCAAGCCAAAGCAAGCCCTCTTTCACAAGATCAAGCATTTTTTTACTCCTTTCAGGTTTCGGTTTCGATTTCGGGATAGAACAGGGGCTCGTTCGGTGTCACGTTGACAAGGAATAGGCGACGGAAGCGCGCCACAAAGCGCGTCGTGATGTCGGCGTCAAGAAGCGCATACAGTTCGGCATAGGCCGTGGCCTTGTCCTTCTGCGTCCACGACGTTCTCTGCCCGTTGATCGTCGTTATTTTTTCGTGGGCGGAAACGTCTACCGTTTTTGCCGGGTGCATGGCCTCGTTGGCGATTATCTCGGCGCCACTCATCAGTTCGTCCTGCGTCATATTCCGCAGTTTGTCCTGTATCTCCATTTCTCGCTGATACTCCGGCGCGTATTGATACATAAGCGCCGCACATTTCAGCACAAAACGGGTGGGGTCGGAAGACAACACGTGGCTGTTCTTGTATTCTGCCATCAGCAACGTGTAGATGGTTTCGGGGCTCGGTATGCCCGGATGCAGGGTGGCGTCCAGATAAGGGATGGTCAGCATTCCCCCGATCTTGGTTTGCCACGTTTCAAAGTCGGGGAAGTGGTCGGAAAACGTCTGCGTTCTGTATTGGCCGTAGTCGGATCGGCTTTCAAAGTAGTTCATTATCGTTCCCTTCCTCTCTTTCGCCCGGTCCGGGCCCTTCTTCCTGCTCTTCCTGCTGTTCTTCCTCTTCTGTGGCCTCGTCGTTGATCTCCACCCATACGTTCAGGCCCCATATGCTGTTCACGATGTCGCAAAAGCGGCGCCTATTGTTCAGGCAGTCCACAAGGACAGATCGGCGCGACCCTTGATTCATCTCATTCTCGGCTTGAAGTTCGTGGGCCTTTTTTTGGAACAGGCCCCCGTTCTCTATGCCGTGGGTTCCCAGTCGCAAGTTGTCAAGGGCTTGCATGGCCAGCAAAAACTCTTCACTTTTGCCGACAGTTCCCGACGCAAGTTCCTGCATTTCAAGACGCGATAATACGGGAATATAGCGAACGCCGTTCAGGGCGGCGTTTCGAACCTGTTTGCTCATTTCCATCGCCTCGCGCTGGCCGTCCTCGTCCTCGACGCGCAAGCCCTCGACGCCTGTTGCGTGTGCAAGGGCGGTGGCCATATACGGCAAGCACTCGGCTTCCAGACGCACAAGCGGGTCGTTCAGGATTTGTCTGGGCATGATCGTCTGTTTTAGTTGTGGGGTGTAGTCCCAAAGAAGGACGGCTCCCTGCCGTTTGAAGTCGCCCGTTTTGACCTCTTCCGGCGTCATGGGTTCCTTCACGACGGTCAGTTTTTTCGTCGCAAGCAACGTGGCCAGTTTTTCTTCTCGGCGGCGGCTTTCTCCCTTTGCGTTTGACTTGTCTTCGCTTTCGTTCGTGGCGCCGAACGGAAGTGGCTTGATGGCGTTATAACGCCCTAGCAGGTCGATTGTTCCCTGCAAGGCATAAGGCAAGAACATAAACTGGTCAAACTCTTCAAAATACCAAAAGGCAAGGTTTCCCTTGTAGTATATCAGGCGCTCGACCTCTTGCGACGTCAGGCCCGGGAAGCGGTACCATTTAAACCGGGAAACGGCGTCCTGTTCATCCTGAACTCGTAAGATGGCGTTTATTCCATCAGCAATTCCTGCCCCTTCCCGGCACGGTCTGCCCGTTTTGGGGTCAATGCCCGCGCGCAGGAACAAGTCCCAGTCGATCATGCGCGCATTGTTTCTTCCTTCGCTCATTTAGGAAGCCCTCCCTTCGCGGCCTCTGTTTCCGCTTTTTCGGCCAAAGAGGCGGCCAAAGAGGCGGCGGCGGCCTGTTTTGCCTCTTCGGCCTTCTGCTCGTATTTTGCGGCGATTTTAGCGCCAAGCGTTGTGGCAGCAGTGACGCCGAGTATAGTGTTCATAAGTTCTTGAACCGGGCCCATTTGATTTTCTCCTTTCAGTATTCGATGTACATGCCACGCGCGCACTCTTCGGCTATGGCAGTCGAGATGTGGAAGTCGCCGTTCAGGGCGTCCGGGAACTGAATGACGTTTGCTTGAACGTATCGGCTTTCTCCTTGCCGTGTGTAGTCCCTGATTTTACCGGGCGCGCCTACGCGCATTCCCGTTTTCTTGATCTGCGTCCGCAAGGCCGCGACCTCTTGTTCGCTCGCCTCGTATTCTTCAACAACAGGAAATGCGCGAAAGGCGTAGTCCAGCGCGCCCACCTTATTTATCGACGTAGGGGATGCCTGAATGTTTTCAAGGTTCATTCGGAACATATCTCCGGCGTAGTCCTGCGCCTCACGCTGGCGCGCCTTCATCATGTTATAGTCCACCACGCCACCAGCAACAGACAGCCCCGTTCCGGCTATTCCGCCGATAATTCCTGCCGTCACGCCGCCCTTCGATATTCCTGCGGCGGCTGCCGATATACCACCACCAACAGCGCCCTTTGCAATTCCCAAAATAGCGCTTGTTCTTTCTTGGCGTTGTGTGAATTGCAGGTTTTCTATCTGTCGATCAAAAATGCCTTGATAGTTCTTGTTGCGGATCGTATAATCCGTCCACGCATCGTTTGCTTGGGGCATTGAGAAGTCGCCTTGACAGATCAAACCGCGAGCGTCCTTGTAGTCGCCGCCATACATACCGTCCGGCGACCAGTTGACGGTCACCTGAATATATGGGGCGAAGGGTTTATAAGTCCATCTTCCTATCCATTGACTATTGTGATATGCCGTTTCGTTTCCCCTGTCCCACGACCCGCCGCGAACGCCCCAGTTCGCCATCGGCGAAAACTCAAAGACGCCATTATGGTTTTGAGATACGATGCGTGCTACGTGCGTTTCGCTTGCTATTTTGATTTCTTCACTTGTCGTGTTTCCATCCACAACGTCGAGATCGGGGCCAGCCAAAACGGCGTCGCCGGAAGATGTCTTGGCAAAAAAGCAGATTGATTTCAGTTTTCCTCCTTGATTAATTGCTATCATGCGCGTCCCTTGTTCCGGCGTCGTATTAGGAAGCGCCGTGCTTGGCCTTAACCGTTCCGTATCAATGATATAATATTCTCGGCTTTGCGAAAACTCTATTGCATCTTGTAATGGGCACCACGGGATAATCTGAACGTCTTTCACGTGTGCGCCCATTTGTTCTATTATCCCCCGAACGGCAAGACGGCTTGTTTCTACGTCTGTGTCTAACCATCCAGTTCCTGTCGGGCTCTCACCGTCCGTCGGGAAGCCGCCCGCGCCGGACGGTTCAATTTCATAATAAACTGCCACAGGGTCAAGCGGAATGGCAAACATAGCCCACGGCGCGTCTGTCAGGTCTTTGTGGTTCCAGTCAAACGTGATCGTAGTGGCACCCGCAGACGCAGGGACAAGTTCAACGACCACCGCTTGACCTCTTGCCATCGTTACAAGTTGCGTAAAATTACCCGCTGTGTAAAGCGGAAAATTACCCGCGGAGGACGCATAAACGACAAACTCTTTATAGTCGTTGCAAAGGTCGACGTTTTGTGTCGTTGCCCGTATTTCCTGAACGGGTCCCAGCGATACTTTAATCGTATATATGTTGCCATTATACGATATTTGCTCACCGTTGCGTGTCAGAATGTCGTTATATTGTTCTTGGCTTACAAGCCGGTTATATGTTCCGGAAGGCACTAACTGGCCCGGCAAGATGTAGGGCTCCTTAAAACTGTCCGTTATAGCGGTGTAGTTGTCGGAAAAGTTTATTTTCCAGTAGTATGGCCTCAAATAGTCCAAAAGCCCTGACGCCGTAGGCGCCGTTGCCGGTTGCGTCCATGTTATTGAAGTCGCATCGCCGCTATAAGAACGCGAAACAGGCCCGCGCGCGTCGGCAAAAAAAACGTCTGCCACGTTTGAAACAGGGCCCTGTGTGCTATCCATTTTAGAATAGCCCGATCCGACGTACACCTCCGGCGTTTTCAATATATGTGGATAGTTAGCCAACACCCACAGTTTATTGTATTCGTCTTCCGTTATCTCTCTTGGCGTGATGTCCGGGTCTACGCTTACCGTTATAGCGGACGGGTTCGTTGGCCTTGTTATATATCCAACGGCCCACCGGGCGTTTAATCTGTCCGGGAGCATCGTTTCTCTCTTTTTTATTTTGTTGTATGTGTTTCCCTCTTTTTGCAGAAGAATGGGGTTGCTTATATCGTCGATAATGCCGCGCTGTATCATGGCGTCGGTGTCGAGAACCGTGTCCCAGTTGTCTGCTATGACGTCACGGTGAAGGGTGGCGTTATACTGGCCGTATGTGTTTTTCACGGCTTCCATGATGAACCAGCGCGAGTCAATTTCAAACGTCGCGCTGTCAAATACAACGGCATAGTCTGCCTTGTCTATCTGCTCTTTTGAACAGTTAAAAACATGGGCTGTGTCCACCCCATCGTTTTCCCAAAAGTTCACATCTCGTGCCTCTCCATCGCTATTCGACGTTGAAGAGCCCTCAATGTATGGGTATTCGCCCGTGTTCGCAAAATGGGTGCCGATATATGTCGCAACGATGGCTGGTGCCTTTTTTCTTCTGTTGTAGTAGTTATTATACTTACAAAGCAAAATCTGCGTCATTGCTTTTTCTCCTTAAAAACACCCGGAACAGGGGTGCCTATTCCGGGTGCGTGTGTGGAAAATCAGGTCGTGCTGACCGTGATCAGGGGGTACTCGGACAAGTGGGCCAGCGTGTTATGCGCCCAGATCAGGTAGTTCGTGGTCGTCAGCGATCTCGGGTTGAAGAAGGACGTGCCCGCCTCAAACGCGCTCATGATCGGCATATCCTCGTCCGCGATGATCTTGAAGAGCAGTTTCGCGTTTTCGGTGTATGCCTGACCAGCAGGGATGCCGGAAGACGAAACGGCGGCGGCGGTTCCGTTGTCGTTCAGGGACGTAACCAGCGAGGTGCTTGCCGGGATAAGGTCGCCCGGGAAGACGTGAACGACGGGCTGGTTCGCGGCGGTTGCGTAGTCAGCCTCGTAGACAGAACGGTAGGTTCCGTTGTTGTTCGCGGTGCTGACAGCCGCCGACGTGACGGTGCCAAAGTAGCGGTCAGGCAGGACGGTTTCTTTTACGTCAGCCAGCGCCTCGTCCTTGTGGAAAATCGTGGGCTTGTCAAGGTAGCGGATGCCGTTGTACACGGACGCCTTCCACACCACTTTCAGGCGGGCGGGGTCGTAGGCGCGCAGGAAGCCGTTGTCGTTGTAAACGCGCAGGGCGTCCTTCACGTTGACAAGAATGTCGGCCAGCGCTTTGTAGATCGTCAGGGCGTCGGTTCTGTTCGCCGCTTCCAGTTCGGACGGGTCGGTCAGGCCCGTTCTGTTCGTCAGGGCCACGGCCACGTTCTGTGCGTTCTTGATCGCGGTCGCGGCGCTTTGGTCGGACAGGGTGGTTCCGACGAAGACGTTGTACAGGGTGGTTTCGTAGATGCGTTTCGTAGTCCCGATCCACGCAAGGATCACGGCATTGAACTGCGAAAAATCGCCCTCGTTCTGCCATGCGCGTTTGGAAAGGTACTCGTCAACGGTGACGACCACCATGCGAAAGACGTCCAGCGTGATTTTCTCCACCTTCGGGGCGGGAGGGCGGTGCAGTTTCAGCAGGTTGGCGGCCTCGCTGTCGCCAGCCCACGGAACACTCTTCAAAGCGTTCGTGCTGACGTAAAGTTTCGTGTCGCCGTACAGGGTGCCGTCCACGCGGGCGGCGTCCACAAGGTCGGAATAGGTGTGCTGAATGGGATCTGCGAACGTCTGAATGCTGATAATCATATTATACAGCGACGCGACGATCTCGTTCGTGTTCAGGGTGCCGGTAAAAGTTGCGGCCATAGTTCTTCATCTCCTTTTTTATTTTGCCCGGCGGGCGGCCAAAATGGCGTCAATGCCGGGCGGGTCGCGCATAATGTACTGCATCGTGTCCGTGAAAACAGCCGGGTTCTTCGCCTCGTCGGCGCGTTCGATGGCGTATTGAAGCGCGTCGGCAACGCGCTGTGCCTTCTCGGCGTCGGCATCTTCCCTTTCGGCGCGTTCGCCCACGGGAAGGAAGGGGTCACCGTTGCCCTGCTTGATCATCTCGTTGCGATACGCAAGGGCGGCCCTTGCGTAGTCAACATTGTTGCGGTGGCCCCTCATCACGTCCTTTGCCAGTTTTTTCAGGTCTTGGGGGGCGGCTTCGGGTTGCGGCGTTCCACGGCCCGAAAAATCGCCGTTGACAAACTCTTCAAGCAGTCGTTTGTTTTCGTCGCGCACTTGGTCGTACTTGTCGCGCGATACCGTCGTTTCTTTGAGGCGCTTGATCTCTGCCAGCGCGTCGTCCAGCGTTCCGTTTGGCTGTTCCGTGTTGGGGTCAGGCGTCTTGTTCGGTTCGTTTTCCATCTTTTTTCCCTTTCTTTTTTAGGGCGCTGGGCGGTCTGTCTTGGCCGGACGGGTTGCTTATGCCCCCGGCGTCAGGGCCCTCTTCGGGCAAGCCCCTGCTCGCTCGGTTCGCCGACGATATAAGACAGGGCCACGTTGCCTTTATCTACACCGTGTTGCGCGGCGGTTAGACCGCACCACGTTGTATTCATTGTTTGCGTATAAGTGTCAGTTCGTCCGTGAAATATGCCTGTGTCGCAAGATCGCGGAAGCGGAAGCCCCGGACGTCGTATATCTCCATGACCTTCTCGCGCTGTTCCCGGTCATAGTAGCCGGATATATAGGGGCGCATACAGATGCACCGTTCTTCCGGCATTGTCTGTCCTGAATACCGGGCGATGACGTTTCCGTCCCATACCGTGAACCAGCGGCCTTCGTCCTTCGTAAACTTTATGATCTGCGTGGGCTTCCACACCCGGCCCTTATAAACCGTTTCAAGGTCTTTTTTCAGGTCGTTTGTGAAGTTCGACAATTTGTCGCCGCCCAGCAGGTCTGCTATTGACCCGGCACGGTCTTTCTTGTATTCTTCCGTGATCGGTAAGTTGTCAATGACGGCGCGCTTCCTTTTCAGGTAAAAGCGGCCTACGCTCTCGGGGATAAAGTCAAACGCCTTCAAGATCGCGCTGGCCTCTTGCAGGGTGTTCCCCAAAAGATACACCCGGATGTTGTTTTTCGTGGTTCGGGCTATGTTTTCCACCATTCCGATGAAGTTATAGAGAATGTCGAAAGACGTCCGGCGCTCTCCCACTTCAAGTTGGAATTCGTCGAGAATGATATTGTAAAGGCCCGTGAAGTCCTTATCATAGAAGCCGACGCCCTTCATTTTGCCAAAGGAAGACAGGGGAAGGACGGTGCAAAACTCCTTTCCCTTATTATACACCACGTTGCCCTTCGTTGTCAAGTCTAAATTATATTTTCTTTTCAAGTCGGGGTCTATAAGTTTGTCGGCCTTGTTGACGAGAAGCGCTTTTGCGCTTGTGTCTGATATTCTTAACCAGTATGTTTTCACGTTTTCGGGGCCCAGTTTTTCTTCGTCCCTGCAAAACTGATCCGCCACGGCGTATGATTTACCAGTTTTTCTTGCCCCGATAATCACAAAAAAAATGGCCCACTGGTTTCCCAGTATGCTGTTCATCCGATAATACCGGGCCAGCCGCTTGTTGATCTCTGCCTGTTTCTGCTCTCTTCGGGCCTTTTGCAGGGCGCGTTGCATGGCGGGGTTCATCATATCATCCACCCCTCTTCTTTGCGATTTCTTCAAGGGCGGCGCGCTTTGCTTTTCTATCTGCCTTTTGTTGGCTCTTCGGCATTCCCCTTCGGTCGGCTTTTTCGGGGTAAAAAATCTCCTCGGCGACGGCATAATCTTCTCGCGTTGCGTCTTCGGGAATAAGTAGCATGAACGCCTCGGCGCGGCTCATGCCTTTCAGGTCTTCCAAAGAAGGGACGTCGAGTTCCCCTGCCTCTATCATCTTCCTTATTTTAGCGGCGCTTGGCCTGTCTTCTCCTGTTAGCCCCTGTTCTTCAAGTTGCCGTTCCAGTATGGTTTTTCGCGCCTCTTGGGCTCTTCTCACAGGGACGTCTATTGATTGCCGGATTAGTTGTTTCACGATGCTCTCTTTGGCCAGCGTTTTTCCCGTACTCTCATAATGCCCTGTTTCCGGGTTCCACCTGCGCGCGTAGGTTACACGGTTCAGGCGGGCCTGCGTTTCGTATGCCGTCCGATAGTCCTCGTAGTCGATGACCGTTGTCCTTTTTCCTTTCATCGCCTCTTTTTGAAGGCCTGAAATATACGACCTGTAAGAAGATCGAAAATCAGTCACCCGTGCCACGTTTGCCACCACCTTCCAGCAGTTTTATGATCTCTCGTTCTCTTCCTGACAGCGCAAGGTACTTCGGGGCCTCTTCCTCTTCCGACACCTCGGGCTCTTTTTCCCTCTCGCCTTTGACCCACGAACCGGGCGGGACAAGCAGGCCTCCGCCGTATAGTTGTGTGCCGTTGCCCATCTTTCGTATGAAGGCCGCGCGTTCTCGCGGCAGTATCATTCTGTGGCCGTTCCGGCACAATTTGGCCATGTCCGTCACCATCACGACCTCTGGGGGGCGTTGATACTTGGACAGCACTTTCCGTTTCTGTTGCCTGTTTTGTCGGTTGGCTTGCTCTATCCATTGTGCAAGAAGCGGGGCTGTTATGACCTCGTAGGGCAGAAGGTTCGTTATAAAGGCCGTGGCGACCTCGGCGCCGTTCTCATACACAATGCCGCTGTCTGTTATGACCTTGCAAACGCCCTGATAGTTCAGGCACGTCAGGTGCGGACAGAAAAGGAAAAAACGAACGCCATCGTGCTTGTAGTTGGCTACAATCTCGGATAAGATCGAAAACGGCGGGTTGTCTATCACAACGTCGCGGGGGCCGTATTGTTCCATCTCTTCTTCGTAGTCGACGCCCGGGTAAAATGGCCTCCACACCTTGTCAAAGTCGTCGGTGATCTTCTCTTTTACATACCGAAGCACGGCTTCGTATATGTTCGCCGGGGTGTAGCAGTCGTCGGTTGTCTTTTTTGGCTTAAACTTTTCCACAAAGTCCCGGTATTCTTCACAATCTTCCAGCGATATTTGCTTGCCTCTCATTTTGTCGCACTCTTTCCGGCGTGTGCCTCTTTGATAAGTTCTCCGTCGGGCGTCCTGATCTCGTAGTTGTTGATCTTTCCCGACGTGTTCAGGATAGCGCCACGGCACTTTTCGACAAAAGCGCCCAGCGCCATCGGCTCTGTGTGGCCGGGAGAAAACACCCACGCAACGCCGTCAACGACGACCATCAGGATGATGCCACCGTCGTTTTCGATCTCCATTATTTTTTGGCGCATGGTTTCGTTTGATCTGCATAGCAGGACGGCGGCCACGTGGTAGTAGTCGTAGGCGTCCTCGGCGCCAGCGTGGCGTGGGTTCTTATGAAATGTTCCAATGGCCATGTTCATTGCCGCTTTTGCCTCTTCGTTGCCGTTGTATTTCAGGCGATATAGTTCCTCAAAGGCGGCGGTCATTTCGTACTTTGACGCCTTCATCAGGATCGTCTTTTCAGCGGCGTCTTTTATATCATTATACACTGGCTGCCCCTGCTTGTCAAGGGCGACACACCGGGACGTGGCCGTGTTTTTTTTCTTATCCACCCACTCGTGGGTGTCAAAAACGCCATACTGCGCCACGTGACCGCTGTGCAAGTAGAAGGCAAAAGGCCACTCGTTTGTGGGCTCTACGCGCCCATCTTCTTCCTTTTGTGTGTGCGCGTCGGGTAAAAGCCCACGCGCGTTTGCCGGAAAATGGCTCGAAAAGTCGGCCATATTTACGTCGGCGTATATTCCGGCGCCCACGGTGTAGTATGGCGTCTTCGGCGTGAAGCGACGAAAAACAGACGCCGGGACAACGCCATAAGCAGAACGCATTGTGACGCCGTTTTTGGCCTCAAAAACGCCCTGAAAAATCTCATGGGCTTTCCACCCTGCCATCTTGTCTTCGGCGGCGTCTTCAAAGATTTTCGACGTGTAGGCCCTCGCGTACCAAAAGCCCTCGCTGTCTTTGCGCGTCACATATAATGTTTCATACGCGCCACGCCTTTCTTTCCGATAGTTGACCGGGGCGGCCTTCCAGTCGGCCCACCGGGATTTATATTCGCTTTTCATCTCTGTCCCTTCGGCCTTGATCTTCTTTTCGATCTCTAAAAACTCCGTCCGGCTCACCTTCTCTGTCATAAGGCGCCAGTATATGTATTTATTGCTGTTCATATTTGTCCTTCCTTTTTGGAATTGCGACCAGCCGCCCTGCCTCTTCTATCACCTTATACTTGTTCCTGCTTGCATACCATTTACAGTCGCGGGCGTCTGTTGGAACACCGTGGACGCCAACGGCGTCTTTGTAATCACAATAAGATGCCCACGCACAATTCTCACAGTTCACCGTCGCCATCTTCTTCGACCCCGTGCATTTCAAAAGTGGCGGCCCCGGCAAAGAACGCGACGGCGTGAAAAATGGCCCTGACGTCTTCCTCGGTCTTGCCGTCGTAGGTCAGGTTGTTCAGTTCGTCAATGATCTGCCGGGCGGCGGTGATGGCCGTTTCTCGATATGGCGTTTCTGCCGGGACGTCCTCTGGGAAAAATGCCATCACCTCTTCCTTGTCCTCGGTTTTGTGGGTGTACTTGTCAAGAAAACTGGTGTCAAACATTTGGCGAAAAAGCGCATTCATCGGTTCAGCACCCCCATCGTTTTCAGTTCGTTTATTTTGTCCCACGCTTGTTTTTTCGACCATTTTGCGTAGGTGCTTGCCTTTCCGCCTAAATGACGCACAAGAAGTTCAATTTGGGGCCGGGTGGCGGGTTCAGTTGCCTGTTTGCTGTATTGCGCGTCGTCCATATCTCGACGGGCGGCGGCGGCCTCTTTTCGCGCCGTGTCGGCGTTCACAACGTCCCGGCCCAGTTGATTGACAAGCGAAACGCCGCTGTCAATGATCTTCGGGGCGTTCGGGTTCATCAGGTCTACGTCAAACTCCACCGTTTGATAGTTGCTCGACAGTTTCACGTGGTAAAAACGGGCGTTCGACGGCGCCCGGGTTTCGGGTGATGGGAACATGGTCATTTGTTCTTGTTCTTGGCTCATTTTTCTTTTTTCCTTTCCGGGGCATATCGCCCTCGCCCTCATTATACACTTTTCGGGGCTTTTTCAACGTGTTTTTTTCATTGTTTACAAATTATTCACAAAAAGCCCTTGGCTTTTTTTACTTTTCCACACTTTCCACAGGTTTTTCCACAGGCAGGGCGACTTTTCCACAGGTTTTTCCACAGATGTTGAAAATAAAAACGGTTTCCCACAGGCCACCACACACGCATAGCCCCCGAAAACCCCCCTCTTTTGGGGGTTTTTCTTTTACCCTCTCTCTTGCCTATCCCATAAGAGAAAAGGGCAAACAGGTGGCAATTTTCGCCCCACAGGTGGAAACGCCACGCAAGCGCACGTGT
>JAFZDL010000006.1 GCA_017561205.1 Oscillospiraceae bacterium
CGTTATAGTTACGGCCGACATTCACCGGGACTTGGGTTCACAGCTTCGCCTTGCGGCTAACCGCTTGCCTTAATCTTTCGGCATTGGTCACGTGTCACATCCTATACGTCGACTTGCGTCTTGGCAGAATGCTGTGTTTTTGATAAACAGTCGGTTGGGCCATTTCTCTGCGGCCATGTCTCCATGGCACCCCTTTTTCCGAAGTTACGGGGCTAATTTGCCGAGTTCCTTAACCAGGGTTCACTCTTTCGCCTTGGTATATTCTACCCACCCACCTGTGTCGGTTTACGGTACGGGTTCCTTAGCATACGGAAGGGCTTTTCTCGGCACCTTGTCCGGTACTGCGCTTCGGCCGTAGCCTCTGCTCGCAATTCAATAAGCTGTGTACCTTTCTTGATGCGTCCTCCTTCTTTAAGGTTCGGAAGTCACGGAATATTGACCGTGTGTCCATCGCCTACGCCTCTCGGCCTCGACTTAGGTCCCGACTAACCCAGGGACGTACATCGTTGCCCTGGAAACCTTGGGTTTACGGCGGATACGTATTTAACGTATCTTTACGTTACTCATGTCTGCATACTCACTCGTTTACTCTCCAGGTTCAGTCGCCATCCCCCTTCTACGTGTAAACGACGCTCTCCTACCACTCCATCTTACGATGAAATCCGCGGCTTCGGTATCATGCTTATCGCCAATCATTTTCGGCGCAGGGCAACTCGATGAGTAAGCTATTACGCATTTTTTAAATGGTGGCTGCTTCTAAGCCAACATCCTCACTGTCCGGGTCACCCCACATCCTTTCCACTTAGCATGATTGAGGCACCTTAGCCGGCGGTCTGGGCTGTTTCCCTTTTGACGACGAAGCTTATCCCCCGCCGTCTCACTGCCACACTCCATTGAACGGTATTCAGAGTTTGATAAGGGAAAGATGAGGTGGGTGGCGGAACAAGCAAGACGGTTAAAGTGTGGTTAATCCACACCGATGGTTCTGAAAGTAGCAAGACGTCCCTCTCCAATATTGATAAGAGAGGCGACTCCAGTACCGACACACTTTATCCCGTCTACGATGACCCTTGGAAACTGTATAGAATTAAGTATCAGATAGACGGTTCTAGCAACGACTGGGATTGTGGAGGTTACAAGCTTTATGCTGTAGTTAACGGCTCAAGCAAAACGTTGAAATCCGAGGGCAGCAACGGTAGCAGCGAACTATTCATGCTGGATAACAGCGCCTCCCACTACCGCGAGCTCGGCTCCTTTAAGCGAAATATCACGGGTGTCGGCAATTTCAGTGGCAACGTTAATCTGAGCCTTAGCAGCAGTGACGGTCTTTATACCTTCACCTATAACGGTACGGTAGTTGACCAGTATAAGTCCTGGAGTACAAGTGGCAGCGGCTACAATGCCTTCTACCACACCGATGCACCGACTCTCACGCTGTCTTGCTCAAACTCCACCATCAATGGATTTAACTACGCGCAGTATTTCCGCAGCAGCCTGGACACGATCACCATTGACCGCGCAGGACTTTACAAGGCAATGATCCGTGATGGCGTGACCTCCATTTCTGCCACCGCAACCTTGAGCTTTAATTCCGGTTCTACCGCAAGCGGTAACACCTGGAAGAAGACCTTTAACGTCAGCTTGCCTGCAACGGCATCCGTTTCCGAGGGTATGGACACCTACTATACCTCCGGCGAAGATAACGTTACCGTGCAGACTCAGGAGGACGAGGCTTACTTGTACGTTACCATGGGTCTTAACAGCAATCCCGGTATCTGGGGCATTAAGAACACGGTTAAATTTGACACCACCGCTTTAGAGCTTATTTCGGAAACGAAAGGCTACCTTGCCTCCGATTACAAGATCAAGACCACCACGGCAGACGGCAAATACACCTTGCTTGCCTACCGAGATGAAATCAAAGAAAGCTATGCGACAGGTTCCTTTGTTACCTTGACCTTCAAAAAGAAGGTGGAAACGGTTGACCCCGACACGGCTATCACCCTTACAAACGATCAGACCATTGACGATCAGGCACAGGCCGTAAACATAGACAGCATATTTAACGTCGGTGATTTCACTTCCGTACCGCCTTCCGATGAGAACGAGTATCTCACCAATGAGGGTATCATTGTGGATGCCCTGCATGCAGGCTTTGGTAACAAGAACACCGCTACACAAACCTTCTATTACAAGACCACCGAGCTTGTAACCGAAGAAACCCTTTCCGGTTGGTTCCACGCCGCAAAGGATGAGCTTTCCCGTTATGATTCCTTTGGTATCAAACGCTATGCCGCAACGGCAAGCAAGTACACCAAGAACAGAGAGTTCTATTACACCATTACCTA
>JAFZDL010000046.1 GCA_017561205.1 Oscillospiraceae bacterium
ATGGGGGTCAGGCCGGCTTCCAGAGCAGCCAGAACCTTTGCGTTGACAGTAGCGTCGGTCTCACCGAACATCTCACGGCGCTCGGAGTGGCCGATGATCACGTACTTACAGCCGGCATCCACCAGCATATTGGTAGCCAGCTCACCGGTGTATGCGCCCTTAGCCTCAAAGTGGCAGTTCTCAGCGCCGATGCCTACGCGGGTCTCACGCATAGCGCGGACAGCAGCGGGGATGCAGATGGCGGGAACACACAGCGCCACATCGCACCAACGGCCCTTGGGCATAATAGCCTTCAGCTGGGTCATAAACTCCTTGGTCTCGGAGGGGGTCTTGTTCATCTTCCAGTTACCGGCAATGACGGTCTTGCGATACTTTCTGTTCATTTCTTATTTCTCCTTCTTATATGTGCATCGAAATTCGATGTAATTTACAATGTTATAAAAATATGTAGGGTGGATAGACGGGCGATGTAGTGGCGGGGGCTTGCCCCCCGCCCTACAATAAATTCAAGTTATTACTTGTCTTCCAGGCAAGCAATGCCGGGCAGCTCCAGGCCTTCCAGGAATTCCAGAGAAGCGCCGCCGCCGGTGGAGATGTGAGTGATCTGAGAAGCGAAGCCCAGCTGCTCGCAAGCGGCAGCAGAGTCACCGCCGCCAACGATGGTCACAGCGTCAGAGTCAGCCAGTGCCTGAGCAACGGCGATGGTACCCTTTGCCAGGGTGGGGTTCTCGAACACGCCCATGGGGCCGTTCCAAACAACGGTCTTGGCAGCCTTAGCAGCAGCAGCGAACTCAGCGCAAGCCTTGGGGCCGATGTCCAGACCCATCTGGTCAGCGGGGATAGCGGTGCAATCCACGTAGTCAACAGGGATCTCAGCATCGATGGGGGAGGGGAAGGAAGCAGCAACAGCAGTATCAACAGGCAGCAGCAGCTTTACGCCCTTAGCCTCAGCCTTAGCCATCATTTCCTTGCAGTAGTCTAATTTTTCGTTGTCAACCAGGCTCTTACCGACGGTGTAGCCCTGCGCAGCCAGGAAGGTGTAAGCCATACCGCCGCCGATGATCAAGGTGTCAACCTTCTCCAGCAGGTTATTGATAACATTCAGCTTGTCGGAAACCTTAGCGCCGCCCAGGATAGCCACGAAGGGACGCTCGGGGTTGGCCAGAGCCTTACCCATGATGGAAACTTCCTTCTGAACCAGGTAGCCGGAAACAGCGGGCAGATAATCTGCTACGCCGGCGGTGGAGGAGTGAGCGCGGTGAGCGGTACCGAAAGCGTCGTTGACAAAGATGTCAGCCATGGAAGCCAGATCCTTGCTCAGCTCGGGATCGTTCTTGGTCTCGCCCTTGATGTAACGGGTGTTCTCCAGCAGCATCACGTCGCCTTCCTTGAGGGCAGCAGCCTTAGCCTTGGCGTCCTCACCGGCAACGTCGGCAGCCATGATGACTTCCTTGCCCAGCAGCTCGCTCAGACGGTCAGCAACGACCTTCAGGCTCAGCTCGGGCTTCCATTCGCCCTTGGGCTTACCCATATGGGAGCACAGAATCACCTTAGCACCCTTCTTAACCAGGTACTCGATGGTGGGCATAGCGGCAACGATACGCTTGTCGGAAGTGATCTTGCCGTCCTTGGTGGGGACGTTGAAGTCGCAGCGGCACAGAACGCGCTTGCCGGCTACTTCAATGTCTTCGATGGACTTCTTGTTGTAGTTCATTGTTCATTCCTCCATATGTATTTTCAATGTTTAGATTTTCATTTTGCCAAAGTCCTGCAGACCGGGGAAATCCAACTGCCGCAGGGCTTCAAAAACGGTGATAGCCACCGCATTGCTTAAGTTCAGACTTCGGGCCTCGGAGCGCATAGGGATTCGCACGCAGCTATCGAAGTGCGCATCTAAGAAATCCTCCGGCAGCCCCTTGGTCTCCTTGCCGAAGAACAGGTAGCACCCATCTGAAAATTTGGCCTCGGTGTAGCACCGGGGGGCTTTGGTAGAAAGGCACCACATCTGGCGGACATCATTCTTTGCGAAGAAGTCCTCCAAATTCTCATAATCCCGGACATTTACCAAATTCCAGTAATCTAAACCTGCCCGCTTTACAGCTTTTTCAGAAATGTCAAAGCCCAGGGGACGGATCAGGTGGAGATTGCAACCGGTGGCAGCGCAGGTGCGGGCAATATTGCCGCAGTTTTGCGGGATCTCCGGTTCTACCAGAACGATATTCAGCATTCTGTTCACCTCGGATTAGCCTTTTTTGCCGCCTAAATACGCGTGCCCAACTATTGTATGACAAAACTCCTACAAAATCAATGGAAAAAATGGAAAAATTTCAACTTTTCATAGTATTCACATAAAAATTTTTTCGCCGTGGGCAAATTTGTGGAAAATGTGTATATAAAATAAAATCCCATACCATAGTGATTGACTTTTTCCGGGATTTATGAGAAAATAAGCAGGCAAATTGAACAATAAGGGGATTTTTATATGATGCAATCCAGAACCCATACCTGCGGAGAGCTTCGTCTTGCGAATGCCGGTGAGAATGTAACCATCGTCGGCTGGATGGAGAATGTCCGTGAGGTTGGCGCGAATTTTGCCTTTGTGGTGCTCCGTGACTTCTACGGCACTACTCAGGTGGTCGTCGAGACCGAAGAAATGATGAAGGCCATCAAGGGGCTGAATAAGGAAACTACTATTTCCGTCACCGGTACTGTCCGGGAGCGTGAGAGCAAAAACCCCAAGCAGGCCACCGGTGAGATCGAAGTTGTTCCCACCGCTATCAAGGTGCTGGGCAAGTGCGTGCACAACTCCCTGCCCTTTGAGATCAACAAGTCCAAGGACGCAGATGAGAATGTAAGACTGAAGTACCGCTATTTGGATCTGCGTAACCCCGCAGTGAAGCAGAACATCATTCTGCGCTGCCAGGTGGTGGCAGATATCCGCCGCCGTATGACCGAGAAGGGCTTCTTGGAGATCACCACTCCCATTTTGACCGCGTCTTCTCCCGAAGGCGCCCGTGACTACCTGGTACCTGCCCGGAATCACCCCGGCAAGTTCTACGCTCTGCCCCAGGCTCCCCAGCAGTTCAAGCAGCTGCTGATGACCTCCGGCTTTGATAAGTACTTCCAGATCGCTCCCTGCTTCCGTGATGAGGATGCCCGCGCTGACCGTACCCCCGGCGAATTCTACCAGCTGGATATGGAAATGGCCTTTGCCACCCAGGAGGACGTGCTGTCCACCTTGGAAGAGGTGCTGGGCCCTGTGTTCCAGAACTTCGGTAAGTATGAGCGGGTTTCTCCCTGGCCCTGGCGCCATATTCCTTTCAACGAGGCAATGGAGCGCTACGGCTCCGATAAGCCCGACCTGCGTATCGACCTGGAGGTCCAGGATATCACCGCAGAGGTACAGGGTTGCGAGTTTGGTCCTTTCCAGAATGCTACCGTTAAGGCAGTGGCTGTGGACAACTTCGCCGAAGGTCGTAAGTGGATCGATAAGCTCTTAAATGATGTGGAAGTGCAGACCGGCAACAAGGCCTGCTGGGTAAAGGTGGACGAGAATGGCCAGCTCACCGGCGGTGTTTCCAAGTTCCTCACGGACTACACCGCAGTGCTGACTGAAAAGCTGAACCTGAAGCCCGGTTCTTTTGTCTGTATGGCAGCCGGCAAGAAGACCGCTGCACAGAAGACCGCTGGCGTGATCCGTACCATGATGGGTCGCCGCATTCCCGGCCACTTTGACGAGAACCAGTACGCAATGTGCTGGATCGTGGACTTCCCCATGTATGAGATGGGTGAGGAGTCCGGTGAGCTGGAATTCTGCCACAACCCCTTCTCCATGCCACAGGGCGGTATGGAAACTCTGCTTGCTGCTGAGGGCGACCAGGAGAAACTGCTGGCTATCAATGCCAACCAGTATGACCTGGTTGTGAACGGTTATGAATCTGCTTCCGGTGCTGTCCGTAACCACGATCCCGAGATTATGGTCAAGGCCTTCCAAATGGTTGGCCTGGGCGAAGAGGATGTAAAGGCCAAGTTCCCCGCAATGTACAATGCTTTCACATACGGCGCACCTCCCCATGCAGGCGCAGCCCCCGGCATCGACCGTATCGTGATGCTGCTGTGCGGCGAGGAGAGCATCCGCGAGGTTATCACCTTCCCCATGAACAAAAATGCCCAGGATATTATGATGGACGCTCCCACCACTGTTTCTCAGAAGCAGCTGGACGATGTCCACATCCTCATCAACGAATCTCACTTACAGTAATTAAAAATGTTGTCATCCTGAGCGACCCGAAGGGGAGTCGAAGGATCTTCGTACCGTATATATGAAAAATACTTGATAGTGCGTAGATTCTTCGAGTCGCTTCGCTCCCTCAGAATGACAAGTTTTTTGGAAAGAACAACGGCTGTACCAACCGGTACAGCCGTATTTTTATTCGTCTTTCAGCACTTTGGTATAACCCTCTCCGTACTGCACGCACCGGGAGATCCGGCTCAAGGTGGCGGAGGAGATATCCGTCTCAGCAATAACCTGGTTATAGGTCTTGCCGTCCATCAGCAGCTTTGCGGCATAAAGCCGTTCAGCCATTTTCTCCACTTCCTTTTTGGTGCAAAGATCCTCAAAAAGCAGTTCGCATTCCTCAGCCGATTCCAAACCGGCAATGATGCGGTACAGAGCAGCGATTTTTTCGTTCATCATTGAGCCTCCCGCTTAGAAACTCTCCCGGAATCCGTGTAGGAATGCACGGGTCTTTTCGCTCTTGGGATTGTCAAAGACTTCCTCGGGGGTGCCGATTTCTTCAATGACACCGTCAGCCATGTAGATGATCACATCCGCAACGCTGCGGGCAAAGTCCATCTCGTGGGTAACCACGATCATCGTGCTGTCCTCGCCCTTGAGGCTCCGAATAACCCGCAGCACTTCACCGGTCAGTTCCGGATCCAGCGCACTGGTAGGTTCGTCGAAGCAGAGAATCTCCGGATGCATAGCCAGTGCCCGGGCAATTGCTACACGCTGCTGTTGACCGCCAGAGAGCTGGCAGGGATAGTTTTCCAACTTATCACTAAGACCCACCTGGGTGAGCAGCTTCTTGCCTAATGCATCCAACTCCTCGGGAGTGCCCTTATTCAGAAGACTGGGGGCCAGGGTGACATTTTGCAGGACGTTGTATTGGGGGAATAGATTGAAATTCTGGAAAACCAGACCGAAATGCAGCCGGTTTTCTCGAATCTGATCGTCGGTGTACCTGGCGCCTGCGGAGAACAAGGTCTTGCCGTTTACGATGATCTCACCGGAATCCGGAGTCTCCAAAAAGTTCAGACACCGCAGCAGGGTAGTTTTTCCGCTGCCGGAAGAACCGATAATGGCCAAAACCTGTCCTTTTTTCAGAGAAAAGCTGACATCCTTCAAAACCTTGGTTTTGCCGAAATCTTTTTTGATGTTTTTAACTTCCAGTATCATATTAACTCCTGAAATAGCTGAGCTTCTTTTCCCATTTGCCAAGCAGTATGGTCAGAATGCCAACAAAGATCAAATAGAAAGCGCCGGTGTAGAACAGTGGCCAAATCAAAGCCTTAGTAGCAGCCAGTTCGTTTGCCTGCTTGATGATCTCACTGACAGCGATGCAGTTGGCCAGAGCGGTATCTTTAATGAGGGTAATGATTTCGTTGGACATAGGGGGTACGATCCGTTGAATCACCTGCTTTAAGATAACGTTGCGGAAGACCTGCTTTTTGGTCATGCCCAGTACAAAACCGGCCTCATACTGACCCTTGGAAATGCTTTCGATGCCGCCCCGATAAATCTCAGAGAAGTAACAGGCATAGTTCAGGACAAAGGCGATCATTACGGCAATGACCCGGCCTGCATCCAAAATGCCGAACTTGAGGAAAAAGTAAGTATCGACCTTGGCAAACAGCGGGAACTCGAACAAAAGTCCCGGTACAAAGTAGATGATGAAGATCTGCAGCATCAGGGGAACGCCCCGGACTATCCAGACGATCACCTTTGTAATGGCTTTTACCGGCTTGAAACGGCTCATGGAACAAAACGCTATAGGCAGACCAAGCGGTGCGCCGCAAAGCAGCGTCACCGCAAAGATCAGCAGAGATATTTTGAAGCCGTCAAGCAGGAAAGCTGTAACTTCCCAAAATGACATATGGTATCTCCTGTGGGATTATGGAATTACTTCTTCTGATCGGAGAAGTCCTTGATGGCAGTGTTGGCAACACCGTACTTGTCAGCCAGAGAGGAGATAGTGCCGTCCTTAGCCAGAGCATCCAGCTGCTCGTTGACCTTAGCGGTCAGTTCGCTGTTCTTCTTGAAGCCGATAGCGTAGTACTCAACCTCGCTGTCCAGACCTTCCACGATAGCCAGGTCAGCGTAGTCGCCCTTGCCGCAGTAGCTCTTAGCCAGCTGTGCGTCCAGAATAGCGAAGTTAGCAGTACCGGACTTGACCTCCAGCAGGCACTTGGTCTGCACATCGAAGCCCTTGATCACAGCATCCTTAAAGGTTTCCTTGCCGTAGGTCTCACCGGCGGAACCGGTCTCAGCGGCGCCCAACTTGCCCTTCAGGTCAGCAGCGGTCTTGATGCCGGAATCCTTCTTGGCAACGACGACCTGACGGTTTTCCATGTAGTTGTAGGAGAAGTCAACCTTGTCAGCGCGGGCGATGCCGTCGTCATCGGAGGTGTTACAGGTGAAGCCGTTCCAAATGCAGTCGATGGAGCCGGAGTTCACTTCGGTGTACTTAGCCTTCCAGTCGATCTCCTTGAAGATGACCTTGTAGCCCAGGTTTGCGAAAACCTTCTCAGCCAGCTCGGTATCGAAGCCAATCAGCTTGCCGGATTCGTCCTTGTAGTTCATGGGCTCGTAGATGGTGTAACCGACGGTAACGGTCTTGTCTTCGGGCTTTGCAGCCTCAGTGGCCTCGGAAGCGGTGGTAGCTTCGGGAGCCTTGGTGGCGGTGGTGTCAGCCTTGTCGGCAGTGGGATCCTGAGTCTTGGGCTGGCAGCCGGCGAACATAGCGGCCATCATCACAACGGCCAGAATCAGTGCTAAAAACTTTTTCATAATAATCGTTCCTTTCTAATTGTAGAGGGGATTCCCTCCGTTGGTTGATGGCTGTATTATACTTCACCAAATTAAAGTTGTAAAGTGTTTTTTGCGAAATTTTGCAACTTTGGCACTGTGCACAAAAGTTTGGGACAATTTACCGCTTTAGTTTGGCAAAGTGATGTTATATTGCATAAGTTTTTTGGAAAATGCACATATTTTCCTGCATTTGGGAAATACTCACAGCAAAGGTGGTGAACAGATGGAAACATTCTCCTGTACAACGAAGATCATTTCCGGCCACGGCGCGATCCGGGAGTTAAAGCAACTAAAGAGTAAGCGGCTTTTGGTGGTGGCGGCGCCTTTTTTTAAGGATACGGATGTGCCACGGAGAATCCAGTCTGCCGCCGGAGCGGACAGCGTGGCCTATTTCTATGAGGTTAAGGGAGAACCTTCCGTGGAGCTGGCAGCGGAAGGAACGGCCTTAGTGCAGAAATTTGAGCCGGATACGGTGGTGGCTTTGGGTGGCGGCAGTGTGATGGATTGTGCAAAGGCTATGATCTACTTTGCCGGTAAGAAAATTCCTTTGGTGGCTATTCCTACGACTTCTGGCTCCGGTTCAGAGGTGACGGATTTTTCCGTGTTGTCCCATAAGGGCAGCAAGCATCCCCTTGTGGATAAAGCCCTGTTACCGGCAATGGCTATTTTGGACGGGGATCTGCTGCACACTTTGCCCAAAAGTATCATTGCCGATGCAGGCTACGATGTGGTTGCCCACGCACTGGAAAGCTATGTGGCCACCGGGGCGGGTGCTATGTCGAAATCCCTTGCCCGGGATGCTTTCGTCACAGCGCTGGATAAACTCCCCGCATCTTACCGGGGCGATACCGGGGTGCGGCAGGATATCCACTTGGCAGCTACCATGGCAGGTGTAGCCTTTTCCCAATCGGGGCTGGGTCTGTGCCATGCAATTTCTCATATTTTGGGCGGACGATTCCACATCGCCCACGGACGGCTCAATGCTATACTCCTGCCTGCGGTGGTGGAGCATAATACCGCCGCCTACGGAGCCTATGCAGAGCTTGCCCGAAGCGCAGGCTTGGGAGCTGCGGCGGATACCATTGCGGTACGGAATCTGCGTAATGCCCTTTTGGGGCTGCGAAAGCAGCTGCAGCTGCCCCAAACCCTTGCCCAAGCCGGAATATCTCCCCGGGAAGTGGCGGAGCAGAGTGCGGCTATTGTAAAGGCAGCATTGGAAGACCCTTGTTGCAAAACCAATCCCGTACCGCCCACGGAAACCTTGGTGCGGCAGATTCTTTCTCAGGTGACGGGTATTGGGTAAGCTGATCAGCGTGGGGCTGGATGTGGGTACCACCACCACTCAGCTGATTCTTTCAGAACTTACGGTGGAGAACCGGGGCAATGCCTTCTCTGTGCCCCAAATGGTCATAGGGGAGCGGCAGATCCGCTACCAAAGCCCTGTGATCTTTACGCCCCTTATCTCCGGGGAATTGGTGGACGGACAGCGTATTGCGGGCTGGGTGGATAAGCAGTACCTTGCTGCCGGGATCCCTAAAGCCCAGGTGGATACCGGTGCGGTGATCATCACCGGAGAGACCTCCCGGAAGGAAAATGCCAAAGAGGTTTTGTCTCATTTAGCCGGCTTTGCCGGAGATTTTGTGGTGGCAACCGCCGGTCCGGATTTGGAAAGCGTGCTGTCTGCCAAGGGAGCGGGGGCTACGGAGTATTCTGCAAAAACAGGAAAAACCGTTTTGCATATGGACATCGGTGGGGGAACCAGCAACCTGTCATTTATTGAAAACGGCAGAATCGTCCGTACCGGCTGTTTGAATGTGGGCGGGCGGCTGGTAAAATTCGATGAAACCGGAAAAGTAACCTATCTTTCTCCGGTGCTTGCGGGACTTACGGATCTGCATTTGGGGGATATCCCCACCGAGAGTCAGTTGACAGCCATCACAGATCAACTGGTAAAGGCTTTGCAAATGGCAGCCGGGCTGATACCCACCACGGACCTTTTAGAAAAACTCACCACCAAAGAAAACGCAGGACATTGGCAGCCGGAAAGACCGGAAGTGATCTCCTTTTCCGGGGGCGTTGCCGATTGTATCGAAAAAGACGCAAGCCCCTTTGCCTATGGGGATATGGGTGTTCTTTTGGGCAGAGCCATTAAGGCGAGCGCCCTTTGCCAAAACTACCGTCTGGGGGAGCAGACTATCCGGGCCACGGTGATCGGCGCAGGCTGCCACAGCACCCAGCTTTCCGGCTCGACGGTGTTTTATGCGGATGTGGTCCTTCCAAAAAAGAATCTGCCGGTGGCAGTGCTGTCACAGCCCATCACGCCCGAAACGGTGGAAGCCGCCTATGCAGGCCAGGATGCGGAAAATATTGTATTGGCGATCCCCGGCAGCCTTTCGTGCAATTACGAAGAAATCAAAGCATTGGCTAAAACTCTGCTTGCCGGCAGCAGGGGAGAACTGTTGGTGTGCTTGGAGGCGGATATGGCAAAGGCTTTGGGGCACTGCATCCGCTTGGCAGAGCCAAGTCGCTCCTGCCTGTGTATCGATGGGCTGCATTTGGAAAATGAGAGTTTTTTGGATATCGGCAGCCCGGTTGGCCCGGCGCTGCCTGTGGTAATTAAAACACTTGTATTGTCAACGGAGGGAAAAAGTGGAACTGGATAAGGATTTACAGGCGCGCCAACAGGCCAGAGAACTGGCCCGGCAAGCAGAGCAGGCGCAAAAGACGTTGGCCCAAATGCCTCAGGAAAAGCTGAATGCCATTGTCCAGGCTGTAGCCGATGCTTTTGCAAAGGCTGCGCCGGAACTGGCAGAGCTTGCGGTGCGGGAAACGGGCTTCGGCAATGTGGCCGACAAAATCACAAAAAATGAATTTGCTTCCAAGCGGGTGCTGGAAGCGATCCGGGATATGACCTGCGTGGGGGTATTAAAGGAAAAACCGGAGGAAAAACTATGGGAGATCGGTGTGCCCATGGGGGTGATCGCCGCCATCGTACCCAGCACCAACCCTACCTCCACCGTGTGCTATAAAGCACTCATCGCCATTAAGTCCGGCAACGCCATCATCTTTTCACCCCACCCCAAGGCCATAGCCTGTACCATGCGGGCAGCGGATATTGTAACCAGGGCGGCAGAGGCTGCCGGCGCGCCCAAGGGTACAGTGGGCTGCTTGAGTATCCCTTCTATGGCCGGGTGCAAGGAACTGATGGAAGCGCCGGAAACAAGGCTTATTTTGGCAACCGGCGGTCCGGCAATGGTAAAGGCAGCCTATTCTTCCGGCAAGCCTGCCATCGGCGTGGGCGCAGGTAACGGCCCGGTGTATATCCACCATTCTGCGGATGTGGAAAAGGCACTAAGCTGTATTCTTCGCTCCAAGACCTTTGACTATGGTACTGTCTGCGCATCGGAGCAGAGCATCATCGTAGAAGCGCCTATGGAGAGTGCGGTAAAGGAAAAGGCCTCCAAGATGGGCTTTTTCTTTATGGACAAGGAGCAGGCGGGGAAACTGGCAAAGCTCCTGTTCAAACCCAACGGTACGCTGAACCCGGAGATTGTAGGCAAGCCCGCAACCGCCTTGGCAGAGATGGCAGGCTTTGCCGTACCGCTCTCAACCAAGGTGTTGGTAGCCCGGGAGCAGGAGGCAGGTCCAACCCGGCCCTATTCCATGGAAAAGCTTTGCCCGGTTCTGGCTTTCTTTGTGATGGAATCGGAGGATGCTGTCCTTGCCAAAGCCATTGAGGTGCTGATCCACGAGGGCAGCGGCCATACCTTCGCTATGCATGCAGAGGATGAAACGGTAATCCGGAAATTTGCTTTGCAGATCCCGGTGTCCCGTTTTCTGGTGAACACCCCAGCGGCCTTGGGCGGCATCGGCGCATCCACCGGCCTGTTCCCAGCGCTGACCTTAGGATGCGGCGCGGTAGGCGGCAGTTCTTCGTCCAATAACATTTCTCCCATGGATCTGATCAATATCCGCCGGGTAGCCTGGGGAACAGAGAATATTCCTGCGCCCCAATGTCCCCAGGGCGACTTGGTGGAAATCATCACAGCTAAAATATTAGAACGGCTGAAATAACACCACCGTCATTGCGAGGAGCACTGTAAGATTGTAGGAAAACCTGTCATTCTGAGCAAGCGGAGCGCGTCGAAGAATCTTCGCACCGCAGCTTTGCTTAGTAGTATCGATAATGCGTAGATCCTTCGACTCCCGTTGGTCGCTCAGGATGACAACAACAAGAAAGGAAGTTAATTATGAACACAAATTCTTTGGGTATGATCGAAACAAAAGGCCTGATCGGCGCAATCGAGGCAGCCGACGCTATGGTAAAATCTGCCAATGTCCAGTTGGTTGGCAAGGAGCAGGTAGGCGGCGGCCTGGTAACCGTTATGGTCCGGGGCGATGTGGGTGCAGTCAAGGCGGCCACCGATGCCGGTGCAGCTGCCGCTGAGAAGGTAGGCGAGTTGATCTCTGTCCATGTGATTGCCCGCCCCCACACCGAGGTGGATAATATTCTGCCCAAGGGCAAGTCCGGTCCTGCAGCGCCTTCTGCTAAGTAATGCTGTATTCTAAGGACGCTGTCCGGGATAATATCCGCAACCGGGACGGCAAACGGGTGTTTTATTTGGGAAAGGGCGACCAGCTGACTTCTGATGCCCGGGACTATCTCACCCGGGAGCGGATCGAGATTTTTCCGGCATCAGATGCCAAGCCCGAGCGTTACCGGCTCTTAAACGGCGGCTATATGGACTCTAAACCCGAAAATATGACCCACCTAAATGGGTTTGTGCTGGTACCCAAGACCCATCCCCGGATCTTGCTCCGGGGCGCGGTGGATACCTTGGAGGCGGAGCTTTTGCTTTGCTGTGCAGCAGCTACCGGGCATATCCGCAAGCAGCTGGAGGAGGCCCTTGGCTATGCCCGGAATCTGCTGCGCTATGAAGTGATGGGCGAGCCGGTAAAAGAAGCCCTTTTGGGCGGTATGGACGAAAAGATGCTCCGGGAGCGAAGCCACCGGCCACAGGAGTTTTACGGCCAGCCTCATTTTATGCCCGGCCCGGAGGACAGCGCGCTTCTTTTGCAGGTGAACAAGGCCCGGTGCGCTGCCCGGGCGGCAGAACTGCATGCTGTAGCGGCATTCCCGGACAGTCGGGAGGACTTGCTCCGGGGGTTTAACCGCCTTAGTAGTTTTTTGTACCTGATTATGATTCAAATTAAAGTAGATTGCAAGGAGTGATACTTTGCAGTATGAAGATATCGTCCAGCAGGTGATGGACCGGATTTTTGTAGAGCTGGAGGCATCGGGCCGCCATGTCCATGTCACCGAAGCCCAGGCCCAAGCGTTGTTTGGCCACCGGCTCACCCCGAAACGGGAACTGTCCCAGCCGGGGCAGTATTTAGCCAATGAACGAGTGACGGTGATCGGCCCCAAGGGCCGTTTTGAAAATGTAGCAGTGTTGGGCCCGGAGAGAAAGGCAGGCCAGGTGGAGCTGTCTGTCACCGACACAAGGACTTTGGGTATTCCTGCCCCCGTCCGTATGTCTGGGGATATTGGGGGTACTCCCGGCGCAATTCTGCAGGGGAATATGGGAACGGCTACTCTCCGAGAGGGTGTGATTGTAGCCCGGCGGCATATCCATATCACACCCAAGGACGCAGAGCAAATGGGTGTGCAGGATAAGCAGGTTGTGCGCCTGCAGGTTTATACGGACAGACCCCTGATTTTTGAAGACGTGGTAGTGCGGGTAAGCCCCGATTTTCAGACCCGTGTCCACCTTGACTATGACGAAGCCAATGCCTGCGGCTTTCAAAATGGCGACCTGGGGAGGATCTTACAATGAGGGCGTTGCTAATAGGGGATAAGCCCCCTTGTAATTTGGGGTATTCTTTTGAAAACACACCGCCCTATGATGCCATCGTGATCGGTTCGCTGACTTTGGGACAAGCCCTGTGCTTTTCTAATGAACTGGTGCTGACCTTTTTGGCAGAGGGAAAGCCGGTGATTTGCTACGCGCCCGGATTTCCCCAAGCGCCAAAGAACCGGGCGTTGGGAGCAGCACTGGCATCCAGCCGTCGCAACCTGAAAAACTGGGGTATTGTCTTTACCGATGGGGGACAAAAGCGACTTATCACCGCCCAGGAGGCCAGAGTCCTGCTGCAGGCGGGCAAACAGCCGCCCCCCGGTGCGGTATTAACACCCTTGGCAAAGGAGATTATGGAGAAGTGAAAATAGGAACTGTAACAGGGGCCGTGTGGTCCAGCCGAAAGGCCCAATGCCTGCAAGGGCAGACCTTTTTGGTGGTGGATACTATGTTGGGCCCGGTGGTGGCGGCAGACCAGGTAGGCGCCGGAAAAGGGGATAAAGTCCTCTTGGTCACTGGTACTGTGGCCAGCAAATTTTGTATGGAAGCGCCGGTGGATGCGGCGGTAGTGGCCATCGTCGACCCGGAGCAACACCCCGGAACGGAGTGAAACTATGTCTGTCCACGAAATTTTAATTACTGTCATGGCGGCCTTTGCCGCCTTGGGCGCGCTTGACCGCATTTTGGGCAACCGCTTTGGGCTGGGAGAGTCCTTTGAAGAGGGAATCCTGGCAATGGGTACGCTGGCGCTGGCTATGCTGGGAATTATCGCCCTTGCGCCGGTGCTGGCAGAGATACTCAACCCGGTAGTTGTGCCGGTGTACCGCTTTTTGGGCGCAGATCCGGCGATGTTTGCCGGATCCATACTGGCCTGCGATATGGGAGGTGGCCCGTTGGCGCAGCAGATGAGCAATGACCCCCAATCAGCGCTGCTGGGCGGTGTGCTTTGCGGCAGTATGCTGGGCGCGACGATTGTATTTACGATCCCTGTGGCAATGGGAATTCTGAAAACCGAAGACCATCCCGCAATGGCAAAAGGTATTTTGGCCGGAATCGTCACCATTCCCGTGGGCCTGCTGGTTGGCGGATTGGTTGCCGGATTTCCGGTAGGAATGGTGCTGCGCAACCTTATCCCCATCGTGCTGATGGGCGCGCTGATCGCTGTGGGTTTGATCTTTGCAGAAAAGGCAATGATCAAGGGCTTTGGTATCTTTGGTAAGGGTGTGATTATTCTCATTACCATTGGCTTGGGCGCGGCTATTGTGGAGGAGCTGACCGGATTGGGAATCATTCCCGGTATGGCCTCTTTGGAGGAGGGCTTTGCCACCGTAGGTGCAATTGCCATTGTGCTGGCTGGCGCATTCCCTTTGGTGAAGGTCATTACCAAGCTGCTGCGGAAGCCCTTGATGGCTTTGGGTAAGCGGCTGGGCATCAACGAGGTAGCCGCCGGCGGTCTGATTGCCACCCTTGCCAATTCCATTGCCACCTTTGAGCAGGTGAAAAATATGGACAACCGGGGCAAGGTGGTCAATGTGGCCTTTGCGGTGAGCGCTGCCTTTGTGTTCGGTGACCATATGGGCTTCACCGCCGGATTTGCTCCGGAAATGCTCCCGGCAATGATTGCCGGCAAGCTGGCAGGTGGTGTCAGCGCTGTGGCAGTGGCAATGCTGCTGACCCGGCAAAAGAAGTGAAAGGATGTTTCCATGAAACTGAAAACTACCCTATTGGGTAAAACCTATATATTTAAGGATGTAAAAGAGGTCCTTGCCAAGGCCAACGAAGAAAAGACCGGCGATAAGCTGGCGGGCCTGGCGGCGGAGTCTGCCCAGGAGCGGGTGGCAGCCAAAGTGGTGTTGTCTGCGCTGACCCTGGCGGATTTACGGGAAAACCCTGCCGTTCCCTATGAGGAGGACGAGGTCACCCGCATTATCCAGGACGATGTGAATACCCCCGCTTATGAAAAAATTCGGAATTGGACAGTAGCGGAGCTGCGGGAGTGGCTGCTGTCCGAAACCACTACGGCAGACGATATTGCCAAGGTGCGGCGGGGGTTGACTTCCGAAATGGTGGCGGCAGTTGCCAAACTGATGAGCAATCTGGACCTTATTTACGCGGCAGCAAAAATGCCCGTCACCGCCCATTGTAATACCACCATCGGTCTGCCCGGCACTTTGTCTTGCCGCCTGCAGCCCAACCATACCACCGATGACCCGGAGGGTATTACCGCCTCCACTTTGGAGGGCCTGTCCTTCGGCGCAGGCGATGCGGTGATTGGCCTCAATCCTGTCACGGATTCTCCCGAGCAGGTGGGAAAGATCCTTCGCCGTTTTCAGGAGATCAAGGAGCATTGGGAGATTCCTACCCAGATTTGCGTTTTGGCCCATGTTACCGCACAAATGAAAGCGGTCCGTGCCGGCGCGCCCTGTGATCTCATTTTCCAGTCCATTGCCGGTAGCCAAAAGGGCAACGAGGCCTTTGGCTTCAATGCCCAAACCATCCAGGACGCCAAAGACCTTCTGCTCACCGATGGCACAGCAGAAGGCCCCAATGTGATGTATTTTGAAACCGGCCAGGGCTCTGAATTGAGTTCCAATGCCCACCACGATACCGACCAGGTGACCATGGAGGCCCGGTGCTATGGCTTTGCCAAGCGGTATTCGCCTTTCTTGGTGAATACGGTCGTGGGCTTTATCGGCCCGGAGTATTTGTACGATGCCCGGCAGGTGACAAGAGCAGGCCTGGAGGACCATTTTATGGGCAAGCTCACAGGTATCAGCATGGGCTGCGATTGCTGCTATACCAACCATATGAAGGCTGACCAAAACTCCATCGAGGATCTGGCGACCTTGCTGACTGTTGCGGGCTGTAATTACTTTATGGGCATTCCCCACGGCGATGACATTATGCTCAACTATCAGACCACCGGTTTCCGTGAAACCGTAGCCCTCCGGGAGCTGACCGGCAAGACCGCCATCCCGGAATTTAACCGGTGGCTGCACAAAATGGGCTTCCTGGAAAACGGCAAGCTGACGAAAAAGGCCGGCGACGGCTCCAGCCTTTTGTTCTAAAGGAGGAAGCTATGGACAAACAGGAATTAACCAGTCTGGTGGCGGAGATTTTGAGCCAAATGAACGGCGCACAGCCCCAGGTGAAATCCAGTGACTATACCACTGTGGTCTATAATGAGGACCGTCCCAAGGATGCCGCCCAGCCGGGAGAATTTGTGGAAGATGTTTCCAAGCTTGACCTGCGTAAGCTTTATTTGGTAGAAAATGCTGCCGACGAAAAGGCTTTTCGGCGGCTCAAGGAAAAGACCCCCGCCCGATTGGGCAGCGGCCGGGCAGGCCCTCGCTATAAAACACTGACAATGCTTCGCTTCCGGGCAGACCACGCGGCAGCCCAGGATGCGGTGTTCTCGGAACTGCCCGATGACTTTGGTGAAAAGAACGGCCTTGTGTCCGTGAAGACCCGGTGTAAGGATAAGGACGAATACCTGACCCGCCCGGATTATGGCCGTGGCTTTGACGAGGAAAACGCAAAGAAAATCAAATCCGCTGTTTCCGGAACACCCCGGGTGCAGTTGGTGATCGGTGACGGCCTGTCCTCTGCTGCCATTGCTGCCAATGCTATGGATTGTGCTGCTGCTATTCGTGACGGTTTGAAGGTCCGTGGCATTGAGCTGGGTCAGGGAATCTATGTAAAATACTGCCGTGTGGGCGCAGGCGATGCGGTGGGCGACATCACCGGCTGCGAACTGGTTTGCGTGCTGGTAGGGGAGCGGCCCGGCTTGGTGACGGACAGGTCTATGTCCGCCTATATCACCTATAAGCCCCATACCGGGGTATCGGAGTCTTCCCGTACCGTGGTTAGTAATATCCACGCACAGGGCACACCGGCTGTGGAGGCAGGCGCCTATGTGGCAGAATTGATCGATACCATTCTGCGGAAAAAGGTCTCCGGTGTGGGCCTGCATATGGAGGAAGCCAAATGATCCCGGTGAATGTTTTGGCGGTGCGGTATTTAGCCAGCGCTACTCCCACTTTGTGCAAAGCCCTGGGTGCACCGGAGTCTGCCCCTTGCTTAGGTCTTATCACTACCGATTGCGACGATGCCACCTATATCGCCTTGGACGAAGCCACCAAAGCTGCCGAGGTGCAGGTGTGCTTTGGCAATAGCTTTTATGCCGGGGCAGCCAACGCATCCACTCCTAATGCAGGAGAGGTGCTGGGCATTCTTTGCGCATCCACCCCCGGGGCAGTGCGCAGCGGTATGGAAGCGGCCTTGGGCGCGTTGGAGCGCATCGGCTTTGAGCAGGCGGGGGAAGTGCCATACCTTGCTCATACGGTCAGTAGCTGCGGTAGCTTTTTGGCCAAAGAAGCCGGAGTGGAAGAGGGGAGCGCTTTGGCGTATCTGATCGCCCCTCCCCTGGAAAGTATGTATGCGATGGATGCGGCACTGAAAGCAGCGGATGTAAAGTTATGCAAACTATATGAGCCACCCAGTCCCACCAATTTTGGAGGTGGCCTGCTCACCGGAACCCGGTCTGCCTGCGCAGCAGCCTGCGATGCTTTTGCGGAAGCTGTGGCAGAAGTGGCCCGGAATTCGAAATAATTCACCCCAATATTGACAATTTTCCTCCCATTTGGTATGCTTAATGCAAAGTTTTGTCATTGCAAACTCTCTTTGTTGTCATTGCGAACCAGTGACCGTGTCACTGGTGTGGCAATCTCAAAAATAGAGTTGTGTATTGAGATTCCCACGCCAGCGTGCGCGCTGGCTCGGAATGACCATGAACTTTGATTTTGCTGATTACAAATGGGAGGAAAAACTTATGAAACGCACTGACTATATCTCTTGGGATGAGTATTTTATGGGTGTTGCAATGCTGGCAGCCCGCCGGAGCAAGGACCCCAGCACCCAGGTGGGCGCTTGTATCGTATCCCAGGATAATATCATTATCTCCACCGGATATAACGGAATGCCCAAAGGCTGTTCCGATGACGAATTCCCCTGGGACCGCACCGGTGAGGACACCAAGTACCCCTATGTGGTCCACGCAGAGCTGAATGCGATCCTCAATGCTAATGGCCGTGACCTGCGGGGGAGTCGACTGTATGTGGCGCTGTTTCCCTGTAACGAATGTGCTAAGGCCATTATCCAGAGCGGCGTAAAAGAGCTTTATTACCTGTCCGATAAGTACGCCGACACCCCCACCACCAAGGCCTCCAAGCGGATGCTGGATGCCGCCGGCGTAAAGTACACCCAACTGCGTACCGGCATCAAGTCCATCACCTTAGACTTCATCCCCGAAGAAGAGAAATAAAAAATGGCCCCCTTGCCTAAAGGGGGCTGTCTTATTGCCGTTCAGGTAATAAGACTGGGGGATAAAAAAGGATGCACCGCAAGGTGCATCCTTTTGCTTATTTTGCGTATTCCACAGCCTTGGTTTCCCGGATCACATTGATCTTGATCTGGCCGGGGTATTCCAGCTCAGCCTCAATCTGCTTTGCGATGTCGCGGGCCAGGAGGATCATATTGTCCTCAGTGACTTCCTCGGGCTTGACCATAATGCGGACCTCACGGCCGGCCTGGATAGCATATGCCTTCTCAACACCGGGATAGCCACCGGTGAGCTCTTCCAGCTTCTGCAGACGGCGGATGTAGTTCTCCACATTCTCACGGCGGGCGCCGGGTCTTGCGGCAGAAACAGCGTCAGCGGCCTGGATCAGCACAGAGATCACATTGGTGGGCTCCACATCACCGTGGTGAGCCTCAATGGCATTGACAACGACAGGATTTTCTTTATACTTCCGGGCCAGGTCAGCACCCAGCTGAATGTGGCTGCCCTCAACCTCGTGGTCGATGGACTTGCCCAAGTCGTGCAGCAGACCTGCGCGCTTGGCCAGGGTCACATCCACGCCCAGCTCAGCGGCCATCAGACCTGCGATATGGGCAACTTCGATGGAGTGGTTCAGCACATTCTGACCGTAAGAAGTACGGTACTTCTGACGGCCCAGGATCTTCACCAGTTCGGGGTTCAGACCGTGCACACCGGTCTCGAAGCAGGCGCGTTCACCTTCCTCGCGGATGGTGCGGTCCACATCCTTGCGGGCCTTCTCCACGCAGTCTTCAATGCGGGTGGGGTGGATGCGGCCATCTACAATCAGCTTTTCAAGAGCCAGTCTTGCAATCTCCCGGCGAACGGGATCAAAGCTGCTGACGGTGATAGCCTCGGGGGTATCGTCGATGATTAGATCAACGCCGGTGATGGTTTCCAGGGTGCGGATGTTCCGACCCTCACGGCCGATGATACGGCCCTTCATCTCGTCGTTGGGCAGGGGAACCACGGAAACGGTGGCCTCTGCGGCGTGGTCAGCGGCGCAGCGCTGAATGGCGATGGACAGGACTTCTCTTGCCTTCTCATCCGCCTCGTCCTTCATCTCCTGCTCGATCTCCTTGATCTTCATAGCAGTTTCGTGGCGGACTTCCTCCTCCACGGTCTTCAGAAGGAACTGCTTGGCCTGCTCCTGGGAAAGTCCGGAGATCTGTTCCAAAGTAGCCAAATGGGCTTTCTTTACAGATTCAGTCTCTTCCTTGAGTTTAGCCACTTCCTCCAGACGGCGGGCCATATCTTCTTCCTTTTTCTCGAAGTTTTCGGCCTTTTTATCCAGAGTTTCTTCCTTTTGCTGCAAACGGCGTTCCTGCTTGGTCAGCTCGTTGCGGCGCTCTTTGATGTCTTTTTCGTGCTCCGTACGGGATTTATGGATTTCGTCCTTGGCTTCCAGAAGCATTTCCTTCTTGCGGCTCTCACCGCTGCGGATCGCCTCATTGATGATGCGGGTAGCTTCCGCCTCAGCAGAGCTGATCTCACGCTCACTGACGCGCTTACGGTAGGCAATACCCAAACCGAAGCTGACACCTGCAACAGCAGCTGCACCCAGGACAATCAATACGATTTCTAAAGGTCCCATAAATTCTAAGCGCACCTCCTTTGTAGAATTAAGCACTGCCAAAGGGGTGGGCACAATGGGCCTGATGGCATTGTTCAGTTGTTAAAAAGATGTGCCGAAACGGCAGACAATAATTTAAGAACAAACGCCAAAAGGCGCAAAACCCGACCTTGGCAAATGCAAGGTTATCATGAAACGCAGGGGCATTCTGCCGCCAGCGTACACCATACCGAATCTATTTTACCCGTAACCAACTCCAATGTCAAGGAAAAAAGCAGAAAAAACCGAAACGATTCTCCGTTGACAAGGAAACTTCCCCGTGATAAAATAATGCCGTTGTAAAAACTTCATATATGCGGATGTGGTGGAATTGGGGAGCGATGGGAGCGCCGCCGGTGGCGGAGTCAAGCGACCTGAGCGAGTGGCCGCGGTCGACAGATGAGGAAGGCTTTTGAAAGCCGACGAAGATGTCGGGCACCGCAACAGGAAGACAAAATAAAAACTTCATATATGCGGATGTGGTGGAATTGGTAGACTCATTGGATTTAGGTTCCAACGCGAAAGCGTGCAGGTTCGAGTCCTGTCATCCGCACCAAAGCCTCAAAGGCCTTTGCCTTTGGGGCTTTACTTTGCCGCAAACAAATTATATAATGTAGCATATTATAGACAGAAGGTATTTTTTATGGTGATCGGCATCAATTTATATCCCAAATGGCCTTATGCGGAAGTGATCGCGGCCTTTGTGGAAAACGGCATTGGCAGAACCTTTGTGAATATCGAGCACCCAGAGTTTGAAAAAGCGATGGATGCGTTGGAAAAAGCGGGCATTGCCACAGACAATTTTCACGCGCCATTTAAGGGCCTCAATGTGATTTGGGAGCCGGGAGAGGCGGGCGATGAAATGCTCCGCCGCCTGATGGGCGGCGTGGATAGCTGCGTCAAATACGGCGTAAAGGTGATGGTAGGCCACGTTTCCAACGGACGGCCCATGCCGCCCATCAGCCCTATCGGTTTGGAGCGGTACGACGAGCTGATGGCCTATGCTCAGGAAAAGGGTGTGACCATTGCCTTTGAAAGCCACCGATTTGTGGAAAATGTCCGCTACTTTATGGAGCGCTATCCCCAGGCGGGCTTCTGCCTGGATACCTCCCACGAGGATGCCTTTACCCCCGGGGTGCGGTATATGCCCATGTGGGGTCACCGGCTGGTGGCCACCCACTTGAGCGATAACGAATATGTGTGTGATTACGATATGCATATGCTGCCCTTTGACGGGCATATCGACTGGGAGAAAACCGCCCGGGAGATCGCAGATTGCAGCCGGGATGTGACCTTGATGCTGGAGATCAAGCCCGATAATCACGAAAAATACAAGGATATATCCATAAAGGACTACTATGCCGCTGCAGCCAAAAGCCTCAGGCGCTTGGCGGAAATGGTAGAAAAAGCCAAGAATAATGCTTGCAATACATTCGATTCTAAGTTACAATAACTGACAAGAACTTGTTAGGAGAAATTCGTGTTATGATTTATCAGAATATTTTGGAGGCCATAGGCCATACCCCCATCATCCAGCTGCAGCGGATGGTTCCCGAGGGTGCGGCCCGCGTCCTTGTAAAGTACGAGGGTTTGAATGTGGGCGGATCTATTAAGACCCGTGTGGCCTATAATATGATTCAGGATGCCATTGCCAAGGGCAAGATCACCAAGGATACTATCATCGTTGAGCCTACCTCCGGCAACCAGGGCATCGGCCTTGCGTTGGTGGGCGCTGTGCTGGGCTATAAAGTGCGGATCGTGATGCCCGACTCTGTCAGTATTGAACGTCGGAAGCTGATGCGTCATTATGGCGCGGAGGTGGTTCTGGTCCACGATGCGGGCAATATCGGAGATGCCATTGAAGAGTGCTTGCAGACCGCTCTGCGTATGGAGCGGGAAGATCCCAATGTCTTTGTGCCTCAGCAGTTTGTAAACCCCGCCAACCCTATGATCCACCGGCACCAGACGGGTCTTGAGATTTTGGAGCAGGTGGGCGGCCCTATTGATGGTTTTTGCTCCGGTATCGGTACCGGCGGCACCATCACCGGCATCGGCGAGACCTTGAAGGCGCTGAACCCCCATATGACCATTTGGGCCGTAGAGCCTGCCAATGCGGCTATTTTGGCCGGTGGTACTGTGGGTACACATTTGCAGATGGGTATCGGCGACGGTCTGATCCCCGAAATTCTTAATCAGAATATCTACGAGGATATTTATATTGTCAGTGATGAGGAGGCTCTGGAAACTGCCCAGCGGCTGGCCCGGGAAGAGGGCCTGATGTGCGGTATCTCCTCCGGTACCAATGTGGCAGCCGCTATCCAATTGGCCAAGAAACTGGGCCCCGGAAAGACCGTTGTTACCGTCCTGCCGGACACCGCCGAGCGCTACTTCTCCACACCGTTATTTGAAGAATAATCTCCTATGTCATTGCGAGCCAGTGCGAACACTGGCGTGGCAATCTCAAGAATAAACAGCAAGCCTTTCTCACCCAGAGAAAGGCTTGCTCATTTATAACGCTACTGGAAAAACTTACAGCTTGCGAAAAGGTTACAAATCGGTTACAATCCTCTTGTCCTCGCGAGACAGATTCTGAAAAGGAGGTCAGCAAGATGTTTTTCTTCTCTTGTAATACCGACTGCAACACCGGTTGCAGCTCCATCTGGCAGATTCTCAGCCGGATTTGTGGCGGCTTCGGTTGCTAATTAAATAGCTGCGGCCCTGCTTGAAAGCAGGGCCGTTTTTATCTGTTCACTTGGGGCTTATCTGTCCGGCAGAGGATATAGTCGATGCTTACATCATAAAACTCTGCCAAACGAAGAAGGGTTTCGGTAGGAGGGACTCGTTCGCCGTTTTCAAACTTGGAAAGCAAAGCCTGCTCGATTCCGGTCTGCATTTGCAGGGAAATCTGCGTATAGCCCCTGCTTTTTCGTAATTCCTTTAGCCTGTTTTGCATAACATCACCCAATGACATTATGTCATAATTTTTCTTGACAATTATGACATAATGTCATATTATGATTTTGGAAGAAATTTCCGAAATTATAGATAGAGAGGTAATTCCTTATGGCGCTGAATCAGAAATGTCCCAAATGCGGAAGTACGCGTGTACAGTTATCCAATGTTGAAAGCAAGCATGGTTGCTTATGGTTCATACTTTTTGGTTGGGTATATTGGATTTGGGTCCTCATCAAATGGTGCATTGGCCTTATGGTGCTTATGCTCGTTGACTGGTGGATGGCAATTATCCATAAAGCTCAAGGAAAGGGCTATGTTTGGAAAGGCAAGCGGTGGTTCTCCGGAAGGAAGAAAACTTACTATTGCCACGATTGCTCTCATAATTTTAAGGGCTGATAGAACACCCCCGGAACTCGTTCCGGGGGTGTTCTATTATTCACTTAAAAATCTTCAGCAATTTGGGCATAGACCGCTGCGCCGGAGGTAACGATCTTTACATCTTCTTTTTCTTGCCGACCACCTTCAGGGCGTTGATGAGACCTGCCAGGGTGATGACGGCGCACAGGTTGTGGCGACGGGTCAGCTCGTAGGATTTGTTGACATCCGTCTGGATCTCCAAACAGGGCTGGGCAACGCCGGGAGTGTAGGCCAGTGAAAGGTCTTCTTAGGTGGCCACAGGCACCTTGCTGATAACTTCAATTTTACCGCCCCACTCGCTGTGAAGCCGCATAGATTCTTTTGCATAGTCCATAATATTATCTCCTATAAATAAATTACTAAAATGAAATTTCGGGATTTTAGGTCACAAGCTTGGCAACCACCACGAAACGTTTGTTATCGGTGGAGGTGTCCTTGTCGCAGGTGGAGAGGGTGAGAAGCTTGTCACCGTATTTGGCGGATACGCCGGTGTCGTAAAAAGACAGCTTTTTGCAGTTGTCCAGGAAATTCTGGAAAGTGAAAGCGTTTGTGTCTACCACATTGTGGTAGTCGAAATCGGATTTGGTAACATCAATCTCAAAGACCGCAAGGATCTGATAGGTACGATGCTCATAGACGGTATCAAAATAGATGTAGGGATTGGCGTCGTAGTATTCTTTTTTCGTGTATCCGTGGAGGGTGGCGAACATAGAGCCGTCGGTCATATTGTGACCGAAAATAGTCACATTGTCAGAGGGCTTTTGCAGATCTGCCTGGTTGTGGGCATAGACTGTGCCGTGGCGGCTGTTATTATCAAGGAAGTCGCGGTGCAGATAGTAGTCTGGCTCGCCCGGCTTTTGCACCACGGGATAATTCAGCGTGGTGTTGGGAATGTGAATCCAGCCGACCATATCCGGATTCAGCTGAAAAACAGACGCATATTCCCGCAGGACCTGGACAGACTCACCGGTTACGGGGTGGGTGATCTCCACGAAAGCGGAGAGGGGTTCTATATAAGAAGATTCTCCGTTTGAAATGGGGGGGCGCTGTACCTGGGCTTGCTCCTGCTGAACAAGGCCTGCAAGATAATCATTCTGCTCAGCCTGGTGGTAGTCTTCCCAGGCTCTTTTAGCCAGAACACCTGCACTAACCAAAAAAATCGCAGCAAAAAAGAGCATCAGGCAAGGGGGCAGATACCGTTTCAGCTTTTTGCGGTTTATAGATTTGATTTTTGAGGGAAGTTGTTTGATTCTCTCGGGCAAACGCTTAAAAAAGTCAACGATTTTTGAAAAGAATCCCTTAAAGTCGATTTTTTCAGGAATCAATTTTTTGAAATCAAATTTCATGGGGTCACATCCTTCAAAGGGGAATTTGTCGTTATTATACCATTGTTTTGCGGGAAAGTAAAGACAACCGGTCTTACTTTAGGGTTTCGAAATACTCCTCTAAACACAGGCCGGAGTTTTGCAACTCCTTAGCCAGCTCCTTGCCCACATAACGGTAGTGCCAGGGTTCATAAATGATGCCGGTGTGGGCGGTTTTTCCACTTGGATAGCGGAGAATGAACCCGTACTCCCAGCAGTGCTCCATCAGCCATTTCTGGGCGGGGGTCTGTTCCTGGGCTTCGTCTAAGTAAGGATAGCTGCTGTCAATCAGATCCACAGCCAAGCCCAATTGATGCTCGCTGGTGCCGGGGAGTGCAATGATCTTGGAGGCTTCTTCCCGGGCTTTTTCAATGTCGTGTCCTTGGTTTACATAATAATCAACCTTATTGTTATAGAGGGTTTCCTGGGTCACTTGCCGGCGATAGGAGGAAACGATCCGGACGGTATGGCCTGCTTCTTGACAATCGCCCAACATCTCCAGCAGCGGGTCTATGCAGCTTTGGTCCAGAACGTTGCCATCTTCATACTGGGCGTAATCATAAAATGTGACCAGGTCGGGGCTGTAATCATAGGGCAGGAAGTGCCAGGGATTCACCACAAGAACTTCTTCGCCGTTTTTGGCGAAGAAGCGGTCGATGCCGCCTACAACCACCTTGCCTTTTGCATAAGTGCCGTCGGCGTTTACATAGTAGGTATTTCCGTCCTTGGCGATCAATCCGGTTTGAATCTTTGTGGGGGCGGTGGGTGCATCGGTCGCCTGGGTGCTGCCTGGTTGGGAGCTTGCAGGCGCAGCGCAGCCGGTCAGCAAGCAAATGACCAACAAGAAAACAAAAAAGCGTTTCATAACTGTAACCTCGTTGAGATATTTCTAAGGTTACTGTATCACATTTTGCGCCAAAAGGGAAGAAAAAAGAAAAAGCCACCCTCTTGGTGGCTCTTTCATTTTGGAGCAAGGTACGGGAATCGGTTGCGTTTTGCTGTTGGCAAAACAATGGTAGCCGCCAGTGTTTGCACTGGCGTCAGCAACAGTCCACCGGACTGTTGCATATAGATGGGTTCGACTCCCGTTCTTTACATAAAAAGACAGAACCACCCGGATGGGTGATCCTGTCTTTTGGAGCAGGGTACGGGAGTCGAACCCGCCCAGTCTGCTTGGGAAGCAGAAATTCTACCGATAAACTAACCCTGCGTTTTTCCCCATTATAGCAAAGAGAGGTTGGAAATTCAACCCTTATTTGTCGAAGCTATGGCAATTTAGGCCCGGTTGTGTTATGATAATGGAAAGTGAGCAAGGGAGGGGAATTTCCTATGGAGTATGAAGTGGTGCGGGAAATTCAAAATCAGTGTCCCAACAACCAGATGCGGGACATTTTCTTTGAGGAAGTGGAAACCGATGATCCGGTGGGATATGTGCGGAATTTGCTGCAGGGTAGGGCAGTGTCTGTGTCCGTGGAGCATGGTGCTGAGGGTGCGGTTACGGTCTATGCCGACTGCGACGGACTGATACAGAAGTTTGTTTTTACACCGATTTGAATTTTTTCTTGCATTTTAAGCAAAAAACTTGCATTACCAAGAAATTATAGTTGAATTTTTCCGTAGAATATGCTAAAGTATATGCGCAAAGCTAAGGGCAAGCTATGCCCAAATGCAGGTTTGCGTTGCATAGCCCTCTGGGGCTTAACCCAAATTAAGGAGCAATTACTATGGCAACACCCCATACCATCGCAGTAGCCGGCAAGGGCGGCGTGGGTAAAACCACCACCTGCGGCATGATCATCGATTATCTTTGCAATAAGCAGGACGGCCCCGTTTTGGTGGTTGATGCTGATGCCAACGCAAACCTCAACGAAGTGCTGGGCGTAGAAGTGGAAACAAGCCTCGGACAGATCCGTGAGGAAATGGCCCAGGCCGAGCTGAAAGGCTCATTGCCTGCCGGTATGACCAAGGCGGACTATGCCGATTTTAAGTTCAGCTCTGCCATCATTGAGGAAGATGATTTCGATATGCTGGTCATGGGTCGCACCCAGGGCAAGGGTTGCTATTGCTTTGTCAATGGCGTGCTGAAGACCCAGGTGGACAAGTATGCCAAGAATTACAGCTATATCGTTATGGACAACGAGGCAGGTCTTGAGCATGTGGCCAGAGGCACTTTGCCCAAGGTGGACACCATGCTGCTGATCTCCGATTGTTCCCGCCGGGGTATCCAGGCGGCGGCAAGAGTGGCGGAGCTTGTCCGTGAGATGGAACTGCAACCTACCCGTATGGGTCTGATCGTGAACCGAGCACCGGCCGGCCAGATCGATGCAGGTATCCAGGAAGAGATTGCCAAGCACGGTTTGGAGCTTTTGGGGGTTCTGCCCCAGGACGAGAGCGTTTACCGCTGCGACTGCGAAGGCTCACCTTCCGCCAAACTGCCGGACAGCAACCCTGTCAAGGCAGCAGTTAAGAACATTATGAAGTCCATCGGACTTTGATATTGTTAATAAATTTTTTATTATATATATTTTTTAAGGGGGAAACCAATATGTCTTTTACACCTAAGACGGGCGCCTTCAGCGGCAAGATCAATGCCGTGACCCTGGGCACCGGTGACAAGGCTATCGTCATCGGCGGCCAGAATGTGCTGCCCTTCTACACCTTCGATGCTCCCATCGAAAACGCTCCCAAGATCGGCGTTGAGGTGTCCGCTCAGGCCGCTCAGTGGAACTGGCCTGAGCTGTCTGCTTTCTACGCAGGCTGCACCACCATGGCAGACTTTGCCAAGAAGGCAGAGTCCATTGAGGGCGCTGACTTCATCTGCCTGAACTTCCCTGGCGCAGATCCCAACGGCGAGGATCGCTCCGTTGCTGATTGCGTTGCTGATGCCAAGGCTGTTGCCGAGGTCGTCACCAAGCCCATCGTTGTTATGGGCTGCAAGAACCTGGAGAAGGACGCTGAGCTGTTCACCGCTATGGCAGAGGCTTTGGCTGGCAAGAACGTTCTGTTCATGTCCGCTAAGAACGAGAACTACAAGACTGTCGGCGCTTCTGTTGCACTGGCTAACGGCCAGAAGCTGGGCGCTGAGACTGCTGATGACATCAACCTGGCTAAGCAGCTGAACATTATGCTGAAGGGCCTGAATGTCAATCCCGAGAGCGTTGTTATGGATATCGGTACCGCAGCTGTTGGTTACGGCTACGAGTATGCCGCTTCCACCTTCGACCGTATTCGCTTGGCAGCACTGGCTCAGGGCGATGCTGACCTGCAGATGCCCATTCTGGCTGCCGTTTGCAACGACACCTGGGGCGTGAAAGAGTCTACCGCTTCCGAAGAGGACGAGCCCGCTTGGGGTTGCCGCGAGGAGCGCGCAATCTCCATGGAAGTCTCCACCGCAGCAGCTGACCTGACCGGCGGTGCTGATGCAGTTGTCCTGCGTCACCCTGCTTCTGTGGCCACCATCAAGAAGTTCATCACTGAACTCGTCTAATCGGAAGGAGGATACATAAAATGGCTTTGAAAGGTCTCGATATTTTTAAACTGTCTCCTAAGACTAACTGTAAGGAGTGCGGCAGCCCCACCTGTATGGCTTTCTGTATGAAGGTCGCTCAGGGCGCTGTTGAGCTGAGCAAGTGCCCCCACTTCTCTGAGGAAGCACTGGCTACTCTGAACTCCGCTACCGCTCCTTTGATGAAGACCGTCTCCGTTGGCGAGCACAAGCTGGGCGGTGAAACCGTTCTGTTCCGTCACGAGAAGACTCTGGTCAACAAGAACCTGTACGCTGTTTCCGTGTGCACCTGCATGGACGAGGCTACTGTGGATGCCAAGCTGGCTGCTCTGCAGAAGGTCGACTACGAGCGTATCGGTGAGCGTATGTATGTTGAGTTTGTTCAGGTTTCCAACTGCCAGAACGATCCCGCTGTTTACGCAAAGCTGGTCGAGAAGGCTGCCGCTACCGGCCGCGCTCTGGTTCTGGAGTGCTGGGATGTGGAGTGCGCTAAGGCTGCTCTGGCTGTTGCCGGCAAGAACGTGATCCTGGACGGCGCGACTCCCGACAACTGGGAAGCTATGGCTGCTGTCGCCGGTGATGTGGCTCTGGGCGTTTGGGCTGAGAACATCTCCGACCTGTACGACACTGTTAAGAATCTGGAAGCTAAGGGCTGCAAGAACCTGGTGCTGGATGTTACCGGTAAGACCGCTAAGGAAACTCTGGCTAACGCTGTCAATGTCCGCCGTACTGCTCTGAAGCAGGAGGACCGCACTTTCGGTTACCCCTCCATCGTGAACCTGGCTAAGGTTGCTAAGGGCGATGCTCGCCTGCAGACCGCTTTCGCTTCTATGTTCACTGAGAAGTACGCTTCCATCATCGTGATGGAGGATATGACCTACGCACAGGCTCTGCCTCTGTACGGTCTGCGTCAGAACATCTACACCGATCCTCAGAAGCCCATGAAGGTGGAAGCTAAGATCTACCCCATCAATGGCGCTGACGAGAACAGCCCCTGCTGCCTGACCGTTGACTTTGCTCTGACCTACTTCCTGGTTTCCGGCGAACTGGAGCGTTCCGGCCAGCCTGTGAACCTGGTTATCACCGACGCTTCCGGTATGTCTGTTCTGACTGCCTGGGCTGCCGGTAAGCTGTCCTCCTCCACCATCAAGAAGACCTTCGAGGAGCTGGACATTGCTAACAAGATCAAGAACCGTACCCTGATCATCCCCGGCAAGGTTGCCGTTATGAAGGGCGAAATTCAGGACAAGCTGCCTGAGTGGAACGTAGTTGTTGGTCCTCTGGAGGCTGTACAGCTGCCCAAGTACATGAAGGATAAGGAATACGAGGCTGGCGCTAAGGCTGCTGAGGCAGAGCGCGCTGCTAAGGCTGGCACTGTGAAGGAAGAGGTCAAGGAGCTGTCCTTCGACGAGCTGCTGGCTACCAAGGTTCCCGCTATCGAAGTGGTTGACATGGGCGTCAAGTACGGCGGCTACAACCCCGAGTCCAAGACCTTCGTCACCATCGGTGAGAGAATCCACTGCATCGCTCCCGCTATCCGCAAGGCTATGGACGAGCGCGATCCCGCTCCCATCCTGGAGCGTGCTGCTGCGCAGATCAAGGCCGGCGCTACCTACCTGGACGTCAACATCGGCCCTGCTGAGAAGGACGGTCCCGAGCGTATGATGTGGGCTGTTAAGCTGTTGCAGGAGAACTTCGACAACGTGCCTCTGGCTCTGGATACTGCCAATATGCGCGCTATCGAAGCTGGTATCAAGGTTTACAACCGTACCAACGGCAAGCCCATCGTTAACTCCGCTGACGCCGGTTCTCGTATCGGCTACATCGACCTGGCTGCTGCCAACGATGCTATCTGTATCGCTCTGTGCAGCGCTGACGGTATCGCCAAGGACAACGAAGAGCGTATGATGCACTGTGACAACATGCTGGAGCGTGGTCTGGGTCTGGGCATGTCCTCCGACGACCTGTGGTTCGACCCCCTGTTCCTGGTTGTCAAGGG
>JAFZDL010000047.1 GCA_017561205.1 Oscillospiraceae bacterium
ACCGCAGGACAGGGACTTGATCTCGGTGGCCTTCTTGCCGCACATGGAGTACAGACGGCCCAGCTTCTCGGTCTCACCGGTACGGGCGTTGACCAGAGAGGTATCGGAGGTAATTTCGCCGGACAGGACCTTCACGAAGGAGTACTTGCCGTACTGATCGGAAACGGTTTTGAAAACAAAGGCAGAGGGAACGCCGCCGGGAGAAACCACGAATTCCTCAGTAGTGCCGTCGGCCAAGGTTGCCTTGTGGTAGTTGCCCTCGATGGGGTTGGGGAACAGGTCGATGATGTGATCCATCAGCATGAGGCTGCCCAGGCAGTTGACACCGGAGCCGCACAGAACGGGGAAGATGGTGCGGTCCAGAACACCCTGGTGGATGCCCTTGATCATTTCAGCGTAAGTAAAGTCCTCACCACCAAAGAACTTGTCCATAAATTCTTCGCTGGTCTCAGCGACAGCTTCCTTCAAAGCATCGTTGAAGTCGGTGATAACTTCTTCCTTGCCCTCGGGAACATCGATCTCGACACGCTTTAAGTTCTGCATCTCGTATGCGCGCTTATTCAGCACATCGATGATGCCGGTTACCTTGCGGTTGCCGTCCCAAATGGGAACGACCAGAGGAGCGATCTTGTTGCCGTACTTTTCACGCAGGGCATCAAAAGTAGCGTTGTAGTCGGAGTTGTCCTCGTCCACCTTGGAGATGTAGACGATGCAGGGCATATTCCGATCCTGGCAGTACTTCCAAGCCTTCTCAAAGCCAACGGTGATGCCGTCCTTGGCGGACAGAACCAAAATAGCTGCATCGGCGGCGCGGAGAGCTTCCATAGCAGCGCCGGCGAAGTCGAAACCACCGGGGGTGTCCAGCAGGTTCAGCTTGGTATTTTTGTAAACGAGAGGCACCAAAGAGGTGGAAATAGAAATATTACGCTTGATCTCCTCGGGATCATAGTCACAAACGGTGTTACCGTCGGCATTTTTGCCCATACGGACGATGGAACCGGTCATGTAGAGCAGGCTCTCAGCCAGGGCGGATTTGCCGCTGCCGCTGTGTCCCAGCAAGCAGACGTTGCGAATAGCATTTGCAGTGTACATATATGTTCATTCTCCTTTCATGGACCGCGGTGCATAGCACCGCAATAAGGACATTATACACGAAGAGCGCTGTGATTTCAATGGTTTTTTTGTGATTTTTGTGAAAAAATCCCGGTCGAGGGCAAAATGTTGGGAAATAATATGTTTTTCGTGCAAATACATTTGTCTTTTGTTAAAAAAGTTTTGCTTTATTGGAATATTGGGAATCTTGCCAGGGGGTAGATTATTCTTTGTGAATTTTTTCGAAAATTTTTGCTATGGGGTAGCGATTATAATAACAATATGGTATAATATTTGCAACTATACCATTTGGAGAGAGATTATGCTGGAACTTTTAGCCCCTGCCGGGTCCATGGAGGCCCTGCGCGCGGCAGTGCAAAACGGAGCAAATGCGGTATATTTGGGCTGCGGGCAGTTCAATGCCCGGCAAAGCGCCAAGAATTTTACCCCTCAGGCTCTGACCGAGGCCGTTAAATATTGCCATATTCGCGGTGTAGCTGTTCACCTGACGCTGAACACCTTGGTATCCGACAAGGAGACCCAGGAAGCTACGGCGCTGATTCGTTATGCCGCAAACACCGGCGTGGACGCCTTTATCGTGCAGGATTTAGGGCTGGTTCAGCTGTGCCGGCAGATCGCTCCCCATATTCCCGTCCACGGCTCTACCCAAATGACCGTCCATTCTCTGCCCGGTGTGCAGTTCTGCGCAGGCCTGGGTATGTCCCGGGTGGTGCTCAGCCGGGAACTGAGCCGGGAGGAGATCCGCTATATCTGCGAGAATTCTCCCATTGAGATTGAGGTGTTCGGTCACGGTGCCCTGTGTATGAGCTATTCCGGACAGTGCTACCTGTCTGCGGCCATTGGCGGCCGTTCCGGTAACCGGGGTCGCTGCGCCCAGCCTTGCCGGCAAAGTTACGGCTACAGCCGCTGGGAAAATAAATACCCCCTCAGCCTGAAGGACAACTGCACTGTGCAGTATGTGAAGGACTTGGAGGAGATGGGCGTTTCTTCTTTGAAGATCGAGGGCCGTATGAAACGACCGGAGTATGTGGCCGCTGTGATCCAGGTGTACCGCCAGGCCATCGATACAGGCCATGTGACAAAGCCGATGCTGGACCAGCTTACCACGGCCTTTAACCGCCAGGGCTTTACGGATTATTATACCGGAAAGATTGGCCCCCATATGTTCGGCATCCGTGACGACAGCAAGACCGACGAGCGCTGGTGCAAGGAGATGCGCAAGACCTATGAGGCTGCGGAAAATCCCTTGGTAAAAGTGGTTTTTGATGTGGTTATCAAGCACGGTGAAACCATCCTGACCGTCGCTGATGAGTCCGGCAATAAATGTACCTTGAACGGCCCTGTGGCAGAACCTGCCCGGGGTATGGGACTAGGTCACGATGACCTGGCTCTGCGGCTGAGCAAGACCGGTGGCACACCCTATGCCTGCGTGAATGTGAGATCGGATATTGCGCCGGGACTGATGCTGTCTGCCGCTGCCATCAACGGTATGCGCCGGGATGCGCTGAATCTGCTCACTGCCAAACGGGCCCGCCAGAAGTCCGAACCTTTGGGCCGCCCGGCAAGGGTCGTTAACCACAAAGGCCCTACCGCCCCCCCGGAGTTCACCGCCCAGGTGACCACCCGGGAGCAGATTACCCAGAAGCTTCTGAATTTCGGTTTGAGCGTGCTGTATGTGCCCCTGCATATTTTGGCGGCTGACCCGGAATTTTGCCAGACACTTACCCAAAATGTGAATGTCTGCGCGGTACTGCCCCGAATCGTCCACGATGGGGAGCTAAGTAAGCTTCGCCAGGATCTGCTGGATGTGCGAAAAATGGGTGTCCGGGAGGCACTCATCGGCAATGTGGGCCTGCTGCTAATCGTACGGGAGTGCGGTCTGCGCGCCCGGGGAGACTATGGCCTTAACCTGTATAGCTCCGCCGCGGTGAATTTTGCCCGGGATATGCAGCTGCGTTCTGCCTGCTTGAGCTTTGAAATGACCCTGCCCCAAATCCGGGATGTGAGCAAGGGTGTTCCCTGTGAGATTTTGATTTATGGCCGTCTGCCGCTGATGGTCACGGAGAACTGCCTGTTCCGCAACAGAACCGGTCAGTGTACCTGTCATACCGGACCTGCCAAGCTGGTGGACAAGACCGGCGCAGAGTTCCCCATAGTGAAAGATGGAAACAGCTGCCGCAGCGTTCTGCTCAATGGCAAGAAGCTGTTCTGGCTGGACCGGCAGGATGACCTGGCCCGGCTGGGCCTGTGGGCTACCCGGCTGTCCTTTACCACGGAAAACCCACGTGAGGTGGACAGAGTGCTCACCGCCTGCTCCGGTGGCGCATCCTTTGATCCCGGCGCCTGCACCAGAGGTTTGTACCTGCGAGGTGTGGAGTGATGGTGATATTGGCATCCCAGTCTCCACGGCGACAGGAATTATTAAAACTGTTCAATATTCCCTTTACTGTTCGGGTGGCGGATATTGATGAAACAATGGACGAAAGCAAGCTGCCTTATGACGAGGTGGCCCGGGTCAGCCGGCTGAAGGCTATGGCAGTTCCCCGGGAAGAAGACGATGTGGTCATTGCCGCAGATACTATCGTTGTATGCGACGGAAAGGTTTTGGGTAAACCCAAAGACGAAGCCGATGCCCGCCGTATGCTGCATCTGCTTTCCGGACGGGATCACCAGGTGATGACGGGTGTTAGCGTCCTGCGGGGAGAGAAGATCCTCTCCTGCACCGAGGTGACGGATATCCATTTCCGGGAGCTAACGGAAAAAGAGATCGATGACTATATCCGCACCGGCGAGCCTATGGATAAAGCGGGCAGTTATGGCATCCAGGGCGGCGCTGCCTTGTTTGCGGAAAAGCTTTGCGGAGATTATTTCAATGTGGTGGGCCTGCCGGTTTGCCGGCTGGGCAAACTTCTGGAAGAAATAGCCCCGGAACTGTTCTAAACGTCCTTTGAAACAATTGGAGGAAACTTTATGAGACATTTATTTACCGGCCGTGTCCGTGCGGTGCTGGTGGCAGCGGTGCTGATCGCCATTGTGCTGGCGGTTGTGGGCTCTTTGATTGGCCTGAGCTTTCCCCAGACGGTGGTGCAGGGCATTTTGTCCCCCTTCCGGGCCGGCGCAAGTAAGCTGATGGACGGCGCGGAGCAGCTGTATGACTATATTTTCAAATATGAATCCCTGCAGGCGGAGAACGATGCCCTCAAAGAGCAGCTGGCAGCCATCGAGGACGAGGCCCGGGATGCTTATGCCACCAAGCAGGAAAATGAACGGCTGAAAGCGGCTTTGGGACTGAAGGAATCCCATGAGGATTATGAATTGGTGGATGCTTATATCATTTCCACCAGCTCCGGCGATTGGAGCAATACCTTCACCATCAACCGGGGCACCAATGTGGGTATTCAGAAGGATATGTGCGCCATCACCGCCTACGGTGAGATCGTGGGTCTGGTGAGCGAGGTGGGCGTGAACTACGCCGTGGTGAAGTCCGTGCTGGACTCCTCTTTGGAGATCAGCGCCACCATCGCTGCCTCCGGTCACAGCGGTATGGTCCAGGGCGGCTATGCTTCCGGTCTTGAGGGTCTTTTGCGCATGAATTACCTGCCCTCCAACTCCACCATCCGTAACCGAGACCAGGTGGTCACCACTGGTTCTACGGTCTATCCCCGGAATTTGGTGCTGGGTTATGTGGTGGACGCAGGCTTTGACGATACCGGTGTGGCAAAGTTTGCTCTTTTGGAGCCGGCAGCCGATGTACGCAGCCTGGAGCAGGTATTTATCGTGACACAGTACAACGTGGGGTAAAACTATGGCAAAAAAGTACGAATTTCGCCCGGATAAGCCGAAATTCTCCCTGCTGACCTATCTGATCCTCTCACCCAATCAACGGCGCAAGGCCATGAAATGGGGCGCATATACTGCGTTCTTGGTATTTCTGTCGGTTTTGCAGGATGTGGTGCTGAGCCAGGTGCGGATTTTCGGAGCAACTACCGAGCTGATCCCCTGTGCGATTTTTTTGATCTGCATTATGGAGGGTGTCCAGCTGGGCAGTGTCTTTGCGCTGATTTCCAGCCTTTTGTATCTGTTTTCCGGCACAGCCCCCGGGGTGTACTCTATGGTGGCGATCGTCTTCTGCGCTGTGGGCGCCTGTGTTGTGCGGCAGGCCTATTTGCAGGAGCGATTCTCCTCAGCTATGATCAGCACAAGCCTGGCAATGGTTTGCTATGTGCTGACGAATTTTATTTTCGGATTGTTCCTGGGTCTGACCATTTGGAGCAGATTCCACGGATTTATCATTACAGCTATACTGTCGCTGCTGGCAGTCCCTGTTTTTTATCCCATTTTCAAGGCCATTGGTAAAATTGGAGGCCAATTATGGAAAGATTAACCAAAGTCCGCGCTATGATCCTGGCGGTGGCGCTGCTGCTGATTCTGGGCTTTTTTACATTTAAGCTCTATGATCTGCAGATCATTGAAACCGGCGGCAGCACCGATAACCAGGCGACCTTTACCACCCTTACCCGTGTAAAAGCGGCCCGGGGTGATATATTGGATAAAAATGGTAATTTGCTGGTGAGTAACCGGGCAAGTTACGACCTGATCATCAACCACTACGTTATCCTCACCGCTAATAACACCAATGAAAATCTCCTGCGGCTGGTAAAGCGGAGCCAGGAGGCGGGTATTGAATATACGGAGCATTTCCCTGTGTCCATTGAGCGTCCCTTCACCTATACTCGACATGAGCAGACGGCTATTTGGCAGGACCATTTCCAGACGTTCCTGCATTATATGGAGATCGACTCGGATATTACTGCCCCGCTGCTGGTGGAAAAGCTCCGGGATCGGTACGATATCCCCGCAGAATGGACCGACGACGAGGCCCGGCAGGTCATTGGCCTGCTGTATGAAATGACCCTGCGTAAATGCGTGGGCAGCCTTTCTACCTTCGTGTTCATTCCCGATGCCAACGACGAAGAACTCTCTGCCATCGTGGAGCTGAACATTCCCGGTATGAAGGTTGAGGCCTCCACGGTCCGGGAGTACAACACTAAGTATGCAGCCCATATTTTGGGCTATGTGGGCGCTATGAACGCCGAGCAGTGGGAGTACTACAAGGATATTCCCGGCTACGAAATGGATGCCGAGGTAGGCCAGGACGGCCTGGAAAAGGTCTATGAGGAGTACCTCCACGGCATTGACGGCTGGCGGGAAGATGTGGTCGCCACCGATGGCACGCTGGTTTCCTCCCGGTATCGCCAAGAGCCCAAGGCCGGCTCCAATGTGGAGGTTTCCATCGATTTGAATCTGCAGATGGCCGGCGAAGACCAAATGGGCATCGTTATCGAAGATCTGCGTACCCCCGATAAGGACGGCAAGCTCAAAGACGGTCACGATGCCGAGGGCGGCGCTTTTGTGGCGATGGATGTAAAGACCGGTCAGATTTTGGCCTGCGGCAGTTATCCCACCTACAATCTGGAGACCTTCTTCGACGATTATGAGAACTTGGCAAAGGACCCCTATAAGCCCCTTTACAACCGGGCGCTCCTTGCCACCTATCCTCCCGGATCTACCTACAAAATGAGTATGGTCATTGCGGCTATGGAGTCCAAAGTCATCGACTCGAAGACGACCATTCGTGACCTGGGTAAGTTTGAAATCACCCCCACGTACCATGTTTACTGTCTGCAGTGGACCAACTACGGTCAGACCCATGCGGACTGTAATGCCGCCAAGGCACTGATGGTGTCCTGTAACTACTTCTTCTATGATCTGGGCACAAAAGTCAGCCTTGCTGCCATGGATGCTACTGCCAAGGGCTTGGGTCTGGGCGAGCCCACCGGTGTGGAACTGCCGGAGTACCTGGGCTACCGCGCCAATAAGGAAACCAAGGCGGAGCTCCACTCCGGTGACGATGCCTACTGGTACACCGGTGACCAGGTGCTGGCCGCCATCGGTCAGTCCGAAAACCGCTTTACCCCCATTCAGCTTTGCTCCTATGCAACTGCTCTGGCCAACGAGGGCACGCGCTACAAGGCCACCTTTATGAGCCGGGTAGTGTCTGCAGACTACCGTCAGCTGCTGGATGAGAACAAACCCAAGGTCCTCAGCACTATGGAGATGTCCGAAGAAACCATCAGCGCATACAAAGAGGGTATGTATATGGTTACCCAGACGGATGCCAACGGCTGGCTGGGTACTGCTTACTCTACCTTCAAGGATTATCCTATCAAGATCGCTGCCAAGACCGGTACCGCGGAAACCGGCATTCTCGGTACTTCCGCTAACGGCGCATTCGTGTGCTTTGCTCCTCTGGATGATCCCCAGATTGCCATTGCCATCTATGTGGAAAAGGGCGGCCACGGTTCTACCCTTGCCACCATCGCAAAGAGTATGCTGGACGCATACTTTGATGTGGATGTGGTGGGCGATGTGAACATTTACGAAAACCAGGTAAGCTGAAAAAAAGCACCCCGTTTGGGGTGCTTTTTTAATGCAAAGAGCAAAATTCAAAATGCAAAACATTCCAAAATCCCACGTCATTGCGAGGAGCGGAGCGACGTGGCGCCCTGAGCACTTCGTGCGAAGAAGTACCCTTGGGGTGCAATCTCAAAGTCAAAAGAACAACAGCGAGTACCAGGTGACGATGTTTTCGCCGTATTGGAATTCCAATCCGTTTTCCTCTAAGGTGGGAATCAGATTGATACCGTGGCTTTCCACACAGGGGTGCATCCGGTCCGGGTGGCGGCAGGGCTTACCGTCCAGCCAAGCGCACCGTTCACACTCAGCGCAGGCCTCGGTGGAGAGAATGTAGGGGTCAATGCCCTGGGCGCGGAATATGTCCCGCACTTGATTGGTAATGGCCTCGTGGTCGGGGCGGGTGGCAAGCGCCTCATCGATATTGGCAATGTCGGCAACCTCTGTGATGGTGCCGATGAGCAGGCAGTTGGAAAATGCCTTGCACGTGCCTTCGCAGGCGGCTACTTCACCCACGGCAGGCGGACAGGCCCAGGTGGTGTTGTACATGGGGCATTCTGCGGAGCAAATGTAGCGGATTCTTTCGGAAAATTCCAAACTTTTCGGGTTGACAAAGCCGTAAAAGTACAGGGGAAGCTGGGAAAGCTCTGCTTCCAAACGGGTCATATCCATCATTGCAGTTCCTCCAAAATGCGTTCACAGCCCTCGCAGATGTCCTCCCAGGTCTGGGAGAAATCGCCGGAGTACCAGGGGTCGGCCACATCTCTGTCCAGAAAGGGCAGGAAGCCGTCAAAACCGGGGAACATCTGCTTTAGGTAGCGCAAATTCCGACTGTCCATATAGTAAATACGGTCGTAGGTGTCAAGATCAGCCTTGGTGATCTGCCGGGCAAATTTGCCGTCACAGCGCAATCCATGACGGGCCAATTCCCGCCGGGCGGGGGGATATACCGAATTGCCCAGCTCTTCCCGGCTGGTCGCCGCCGATGCGACCTGCACCCGGTGGTCCAGCCCCGCCTTGGCAATTAAGTCCTTCATCACAAACTCCGCCATAGGACTTCTGCAAATATTGCCATGGCAGACAAATAAAATCTTGGTCATAGGAATCTCCCAATTAACGATGTCATTGCAATGATTATAGCACGAACCGACGAGGATTGCAACAAAGGCTTCCCCCAGGGGAAGGCTTTTTCGTCGGCAAGAGTTACGCCATTAACATAGAAGCCGAAAAAACTGCGTTTTCTTGGCGAGATGAATATAAAAATCCCGCTACCATCATCATAGCTTGGTTTTTCAGCTATGGGCGGGCAGCGGTAATTTGTGGGGGAATCAGAAAATCTTGATTTCTGCGTGGCGTGGGAGTATAATCAATTCGACAAACTTGAATTTGTAGAAAACGAGGATTGGTTATGAAAAAGTCAATTATATGGATTGTTACAATATCTATCCTATTATTAATTGCAGGTATCGTTTTATACAGTTTGGCAAGGCCTTGTGAATTAGAAACGCACGAATACGAGATTTTAGAAAATTTCAAAGATATAAAAATTACAACGGATACCGCAGATATTCAATTCATCCTTTCCGAAAAACCAAACAGTTTCATTGTTTGTGAAGAAGAAA
>JAFZDL010000048.1 GCA_017561205.1 Oscillospiraceae bacterium
CACGCCGCCAGCGTTAGTCCTGAGCCAGGATCAAACTCTCAAAAAATTGTATCTAAAGCACCAAAGTGCCTCAAATCATTTTCCAAGTAATTTGCTCTAGCAAATTTTACTCAAGAATTTTCGTTGGCTTAAATTCGTTTACACGAAACTTAAACAATTCATTATTGTCCAAGGTGTTTGTTCGTCTTTGCGTTATTCAATTTACAAGGTACATGCGCCCTCCGCTGCGCGGTGAGCTCGACTATAGTATCACAGAGAAAACCATCTGTCAAGAAGTTTTTTCAACTTTTTACAAATTTCATTCTCCCTCGTACCCTTACGCCGGGCACTCGAGTATATTAGCAGATGGCTTCCTTTTTGTCAAGGACAATTTGCATAATCGAGAAGATATAAAAAACAGGGCCCTTTCGGACCCTGTTTTTTATCCCCCAGTCTAATTGCCGAAATCGCAATAAGACAGCCCCCTTTAGGCAAGGGGGCCTATGACTATATTACAGAATCTCAGCATTGGGGAAATAGGTTTTCACAAAATCCACTTCCTCTACCTGGAAGCTCTTGCCGTTCAAGTATGCCAGGCAGCCGCTGTCGGTTGTGAACTGAAAAGTCAGTTTATAGGAATAGAGGGCTTGGTAGGTTCTGTCGAACCGCTTATCCAGTTTTCCGTATTTACCATCGCCCAGGAGCGGGTGGCCCGCATGGGCAAACTGGGCGCGTATTTGGTGGGTTCTGCCGGTAATCAGCTCGCACTCCACCAAGGATAGGCCATTTGCACTCTGCAGCACCTTGTAATTGGTTTGGCAGGTTTTCGCGCCGGGCTGTGGGGTATCTGTTACGAAGACTCGGTTCTTTTGGGCATCTTTGAAAAGAAATCCTTTCAAGCTGCCCTTCTGCGGCTTGGGCGTGCCTTCAACGATTGCCAAATACCGTTTGTCCAGTTCCCGGTCCTTGATTTTTTGGTTCAAAATTCGAAGGGCTTCGGCATTCTTTGCGGCGATCACAATACCGCCGGTATTGCGGTCAATGCGGTTACACAGGGCCGGTGCAAAAGAATTCTCCCCTCTCGGACTCCATTCCCGCTTTTGGTAAAGATAGGCCTGGATATGGTCAATGAGAGTTCTGCCGTACTCTGCTCCGTCGTGGGGATGAACAGCCAAACCGGGGCGCTTATCGACCAGGAGGATATTCTCATCCTCATAGACGATATTCAACTTGGGCGTTGCCACAGTCAGGTAGGCATTGTCCTCCCGGGGCCTGTCAAAGAATTCATCATTGATATACAGCTGCAGCACATCACCGGCTTCCAGCCGGGTATCCCGCTCTGCGCGGGCACCATTACGCTTGATGCGCTTGATGCGGATATACTTTTGCGCCAGCGATGCCGGCAGCAACGGCACAGCCTTCCCCAAAAAACGATCCAGCCGCTGACCACTGTCATTGGGCCCAATGGTTATCTCTTTCATTAGACATCACCACCGCTGACCAGGTTATTGATCTGTTCTGTAAACTCCTTGGCGGGGTTGTAGCCCATCTTCCGCTGACGGTTATTCATTGCCGCCACCTCCAGAATCACCGCCAAATTACGGCCTGGGGTGATAGGAATGGTGTTGATGGGAATTTGCACACCTAAAATATCCGTATATTGGTCCTCCAAGCCCAGGCGGTCATAGGTTTGATGTTGGTCCCAAGGAACTACATTCACAACCAGATCGATCTCGTTTTCCGACTTAACTGCACCCATACCAAACAGTTTTGCCACATTGATAATACCAATACCACGCAGCTCCACATAGTTACGAACTACATCCGGTGCAGAGCCGATGAGCTTACTGCCCACCTTTCGGATCTCCACAGCGTCGTCCGCGATCAGCCGGTGGCCGCGCTTGAGAAGCTCCACAGCGGTTTCGCTCTTACCCATACCGCTTTCGCCAGTGAGGAGAATTCCTTCGCCGTAGACCTCCATCAGTACGCCGTGGCGGGTGATCCGTGAAGCAAGGGTTGCAGACAGATAAGCAATAATCGCTGAAACGATGGTACTGGTGGTCTCATGGCAGCGCAGGACGGTTACATCGTGTTTCTTGGCCATCTCCAGGCACACCGGGTCTATCGCATTATAGCGGGTGATCAGCAAGGCCGGGAACTTAAAAGCGCAATAACGATCCAGGGTCATAGCACGCTCTGTTTCAGAAAGCTTTTGCAGGTAACTCATCTCTACATTGCCCATAACCTGCAAACGCATGGGCTCAAAGTGATCAAAGTATCCGGCAAGCTGCAAGCCGGGCCTTGCTACATCTGCGACTGTCAGCTGGATATTTTCATAATCGCTGGAACGGTAAGCAACTTCCAGCTCAAACTCCTTTACCAGCGTGGTCAGCGGTACACTATATACATTAAACATCGTTTCACACCTCATTTCTATGGCTATTATAACGGCCAGCAGGACAAATAGCAACAATATTTTAGAAAAGTAAAAATTTTTCAAAAAAACACTTGCATTTTGGAAGAATCTTTGGTATCATATCAAAGCGCCTGTTTGCAGGGCGTCAAATTTGTGAGATTCGATAGGAGGTGCAGCAGAATGGCGAAGTGTGATTTTTGTGACAAGGGCGTTACCTTTGGTATTAAGGTTTCCCACTCCCACAGACGTTCCAACCGGACTTGGAAGCCCAATGTAAAGCGGGTCAAGGCCATTGTGAACGGTACTCCGTGCCACGTGTACGCTTGTACCAGATGCCTCCGTTCCAATAAGGTTGAGCGGGCCATCTAATCCCTTGCAACCAAAGTACGGCATTGCATTAAGCAATGCCGTTTTTGCGTTCATATAGTAAAAAAGTGGATTCCCCAACGGGAATCCACTTTTTATTACTTTGTATAGCCCATATGGATCCAGCCGGTAGCAATTCTGCCCCAAGTGGCACCATCAGAAGCCTCCTTGGTTTCCAAAATATCTACCTTAGAGCCATGGTACAGATAGCCTACAATGGCATTTTCCGTACCGGCATCTCTGCGAACACGTAGGCAATCGGCAGTGATAGTCTTCGTAGTCTTTTGGGTGGTGGGGGTGGTGGGCGCTGTAGAGGTCTGGGCCTTATCCAAGATCACATAGTCCATGGAGATCCAACCCTCGGCGATCTTGCCCCACTTCATACCTCCGGAGGTTTCCTGCTCGGTGATGGTTACCTTCTGCTTGGGAGACAGGTAGCCTGCCACCGCATAGGAAGTACCGGGGCCGCTACGGACTCGAAGCCACTCCTGGACATTAACAGTACCGGTCACAGCCTTGGCCGGGGTTGTGGGCTGGGTGGTTGTGGTGTTGCCGGAATTACCGGTGCTGCCAGTCTGATTAAACTTTACATAGTTTACACAAATCCAGCCGTTGGGGATCTTGCCCCACTCCAAAGAGCCGTTGGTCCTGCGCTCTGTAACAGTAACAGTAGCGCCCTGGGTAAGATAACTGACAATGGAATAGGTCGTACCGGGGCCACTGCGAATCAATAGCTCTGTAGCAGTTACCTTGCCGGTTTGGGTATTGCTGGTGCTGCCGGTATTGCCGGTGCTGCCGCTTGCGGGCTTATCCAGGATCACATAGTCCAGGCTGATCCAGCCCTGGGTAATACGTCCCCAGGTCATCGCGCCCACGGTCTTCTGCTCCAGGATCTCAACCTTTTCCCTGGGACCCAGGTAACCGGCAACAGAATAGGATGTGCCGGGGCCGTTACGGACACGAAGCCAATCCTGCACATTGGTAATGCCGGTGACCTTGGTCTGCTCCGGCTTTGCAGGGGCGGTAGTGGGCGCTACGGTGGGCTTTGCGGTTGCTGTGGTAGCAGTAGTAGGCTTGGCAGTTGCGGTAGTAGCAGTAGTAGGCTTGGTGGCCTGGCTGTTGATAACAGACTCGTAGCTTGTGTACTGCAGAGCAATCCAGCCCTTTTCGGATTTGCCCCAAAGGTATCCGGTACCGGTAGCAGTTTCCGTGATGGTCAGCTTATCGCCCTTGGTGGCCACACCCACTCTTGTATAGTTGGTGCCAGGCCCCTGGCGAAGATTTACATCGACACCGGTTACGGTAACATTCACCGGATCCTGCTTGGTAGTATTATTTTCAACAGGGGCTTTTCCCCCGGCGTCCTTCCACTGGGCATACAGGGTCTTGCCCTTGGTAGAGGCATTCAAAACAGTTACCTTGGTACCACCGGTTTTGGCAGTGAACCAACCCTGGAAGGTATAGCCCGCATAAGTAGGAGTCGGGAAGGGCTTGGCTGTGAGCTTGGCATCATAGCCCTGGCTCCGGGGACTGGTTGTGCCGCCATTGGCATCGTAAAGAACATAACAATAATGATCCGGGGGATTCTGGCTGTAAACGCCGTTGAGGTACATATTTGCCTCGCTCAAACGCCGGCGCAGCAAAAAGCTCTTGATTTCACCGCCAGCGCTGCACCACAGAGCAAAGGCGCGAATCAGATCGTTGCCTTTATGGCCCTTTGCGATGGCTGTATGGAATGTGCCATTGGTTTCGTAGCACCAGCCGGTGCCGCAGTTAAAGGAGAACAGCACCAGCGCATCAAACTGATTCTGTGTCAGTTTAAGGCCGTACTTATCAATAACCTTTTTGTTAATATCCCGCTCGATCTTGATCAAGTGGTTGCGAAGCAATGTTTCCGCTTCCTGCTCAGTGATACCGTTTTGGGTATAGTACTGAACCATATCGCTGGGGCAGCTTGTGCCGTAACCAACAGTATACTGGGTATAATCCCAATAGGGTTTTCTGCTAAAGCCTTCCTCTGTCTTCAGCACACGGATGCAGTCATTGCTGGCATGCATACCGGGCTCGGTAGGCTGGCTTGCAATGGTAGGCTTCACGGTGGGCGCCACAGTAGCCTTGGTAGTGGGCTTCGTGGTAGGTGCGGTAGTGGGCTTCGTGGTAGGTGCGGTAGTGGGTTTCGTGGTAGGCTTGGTTGTAGGTGCCGCTGTCGCTTTAGTTGTAGGAACAGTAGTCAGCTTGGTCGTAGGCGCCGTAGTAGGCGCTGTAGTAGCTTTCGTTGTTGGCGCTGTAGTAGCTTTCGTTGTCGGCGCAGTCGTGGATGTGGTTGCGGGCGCCGTTGTAGAAGCAGCAGTACTTTGTGTTGTTTCAGCCCAGGCTGTAGCAGGTACAATACTGAGCAGCATAATCATCGCCAGTAACAAACTGGTAATTCGTTTCTTCACCAATATGTACTCCTTTCAGTTTCTTTGCCTAATCATTATAGCAGATGAATCGTGTTATTGCAACCATTTTTTCGCATTTGTTACACGTTTGTTACCTATTTTGTCGCAAAAATGTTTCCTTTTCTGTATTATTTTAGGTGTATGTTTCCATATTTTTACATATTTTGTTAATTGTTGCGGTTGACATAATTTCGTAGGCTATACTTTCCAAGGGCAATTTCATTGCATTTCGGTTTTTTATGTGATAAGATAGGCACAGCTTTACAAGGAGGTGTTGCAAATGAGAGCGATGATTGCTATGAGTGGCGGTGTGGACAGTTCTGTAGCTGCTTATCTCACGCAGCAAGATGGCCATAGCTGCATAGGCGCGACCGCGCAGATGTGCGGACCGGATGTTTTGGGCGATGCATACTCCCAGCTGAGCATTATCGATGCCAAAGCCGTTGCCACCCGCCTTGGAATGGATTTTCACGTTCTGGATGCCACGGAAACCTTTCGGCTGAATGTCGTAGAGGATTTCATCCGCTGCTACGAAGAAGGTCTGACACCTAACCCCTGCATTCAGTGCAACAAGCATATTAAGTTCTCTTATCTGCTGGACAAAGCCTTGGAATTAGGCTGCGATTGCATCGTCACCGGTCATTATGCCAAGATTCGCCGGGACAAAAACTCCGGGCGGTATTTACTGTACAAGGCCGCCGACGAAGGCAAGGATCAGTCCTATTTTTTGGCCTGCTTAGATCAACACCAGCTTTCTCACGCCCGTTTTCCCTTGGGAGAATACACCAAAGCGGAAATTCGGGAAATTGCGGAAGTGCAAGGTTTTCTCAATGCCAAAAAGCGGGACAGCCAGGATATTTGTTTCATTCCCGATGGAGATTACAAATCCTTTATCTGCAGGTTTACCGGCAAAGAGTATCCCACCGGAGAGTATTTGGATTTGCAAGGCAAGGTGGTCGGCAAACATATCGGCGCCATTGGCTACACCTTAGGACAGCGAAAAGGCTTGGGTATTGCTTTGGGCGCGCCGGTGTATGTATGCAGCAAGGATATGGCCGCCAACACCGTGACCGTTGGTCCAGAAGAAGCGCTGTTTACCGCCACGCTGGTTGCCAAGGATTGGAACTGGCTTCCCTTCCCTAATCTAACCGAACCCGTTCGGGTTATGGCCAAAGCAAGGTATCGACATATCCCCCAGCCCGCCACAGTGTATCCCACAGAGGACGGGGACGCAAAAGTTGTTTTTGACGAACCGCAAAGAGCCATCACCCCGGGACAGACCGTTGTCCTGTATGACGGTGATATGGTGGTCGGCAGCGGCATCATTACACAAACATATTAAAAACCCGGAAGCTGAGCTTCCGGGTTTTTATTTCATTATGGATTGGCGGTACTGGCTTGGACTCATATTGGTAGAATCCCGGAAGCATTTAGAAAAGTACTGGGGGGAATCATAATGCAAAAGTTCCGCGATTTGCGCCAAAGTATGGCGATTTTCCCGGATCAGTTTCTTTGCTTCGCGAATTTTTAATCCGTTATAATAACGCATCATACCGCCGGGATGAAAATCACGAAAAAGAGCCTTTACCGTACTTTCAGACTTCCTAACCGCTTTTGCCACATCTGAAATGCTCAGGCGACCATAAACATTGGCTTGCAATACATCCAAAATTTCCTTAATTTCAAAATTTACCGCCACGCCGTCAATCTGCAGGCTTTGGCGGCTTGTTTTTGTCAAGCTCTCTCTGTGGCGATACAGGCTGATAAGGAATATTTCCAGCAAATTGCGGATCATTTGAAATCCGCCAAAAGGCGCATCCGGCAGCGTATGCAAATTTTGCAGCAAGGGATTGTGAGGATCTGCCATCCGAAAACAGGCTAATCCCTCAGCCATCAGCAAGGAAAGCAGTCTTTTTTCTTCTGCGTTCAACTGGAGAATTTTGCCCTCAAAATGTTTCATCGCAACACTGTCACATTCAAAAGTCAAAATGCTTACATTGGGCGCATTTTTTCCGTCACCGGACAGGTTGTGGTACTCATTAGGCTTGTGGAACGTAACTTCGCCACTTTTTAAGGTGAATTGGTTTTTATCCGCTGTACAAAGCATTTCACCCTTATCGATATACACCATTTCCCAAAAATCGTGCTGCTCGCCGTCATAATGAAAATCCTTGGATAATTCCATATAGAAGATGGTGATGATTTTTCGGATATGAATCACACCCGGCAGCCCTTGCCTAACAAATTTGTCCATACACAAAACCCTCTCTTTGTCTTATTTTGTTAGTATTATATCTGATTTTCCATTTTTCTGCAAGTATAAAATCTTTATACTTAACCTTAGAAAGGAGGTATGCGTATGTATACCGTTTTAGTAATTTCCTGTCATCCCGACGATATGGAAATTGCCTGCGCCGGCACACTCTTAAAATGCAAGGAGCGGGGCGACCGGGTGGTGATCTGCCATCTGTCCAGCGGCAACTTGGGCCACGTGGTGATCCCGCCGGAGGAGCTGGTTCCCATGCGGGCTAAGGAGGCAGAGTGTTCTGCCGAAATTGCCGGCTTTGAGGTAATCCACAGCCGTTTTGATGATTTGGAGATCTACGACAACAACAAAGAAGCCCGGGACAAAGTGGTGGAAGTGATCCAGCAGGTCGACCCGGATTTCATCATCACCCACGACCCTAACGACTATATGCCAGACCACACGGCAGTTTCCCGGCTGGTATTCGATGCCAGCTTTACCGCTACCCTGCCCAACTATCCCACCAAGACCGGCAAAGCCGCAAGATTGGTGCCCATCTACTATATGGATACCCTGGCAGGCGTGAACTTTAATCCCACGGAATATGTGGATGTATCCGACCACATTGACAAGAAATTGGAAATGCTGGAGTGTCACGAAACCCAGGTGGTATGGATGCGGGATCACGACGGCATTGATTTCCCCGATATGGTAAAAACCTGCTGCCGTTACAGAGGTTTCCAGTGCGGCGCGGAGTATGCCGAAGGCTTCCGCCAGTGTCAAGTCTACTTAAAAGGAACTACAAAACGGTTATTGCCGTAATTTAGGAGGATATAATAATGGATTTTAATTCTACTGTTAACGGTTCTGCCCTGGAGGGCTTTTATCCCGCCGGTTGGGATTTTGCTAAGATCGATGCCTGTGTAGGCGCACCGGAAACCATTTGCGACCGTCAGGCTTTCTGGAACCCCGCTTTTACCCCTGTGCAGTGTGAGAGCCTGGGCGAGTTTGAGACATATATGGGTCACGAAATTGCTATTCAGATCAAGAACGCCGCTGACCGGGGCGAAAAGATTGCTTTCATTCTGCCTGTTGGCCCTATGGGTATGTACAAGTGGGTGGTTTACTTCCTGAAAGAGTGGAAGGTATCCTGTAAGCATGTTTACACCTTCAATATGGACGAGTGGGCAGATGCCGACGGCAACACCCTGCCCTCCGACAATCCCGGCGCTTTCCAGTACGCTATGGAGCAGGCGCTGTTCAATCCTTTGGGAGATCTGACCGTTCCCGCTGAGCAGCGGAACTTTGCCACCAAAGAAAATCTGCCCACCTACCCCGAAAAGATCGCTGCCTTAAAGGCAGAGGGCGCTAAGCTGGTGCTGGTTTACGGCATCGGCAGAATGTGCCACATCGCTTTCTGGGAGCCCACCTTTGCCGCTGATTATGCAACCGCAGCAGAATGGGAAAAAGCCCCCTACCGTATTGCTGCTAAGATCCATCCTCTGACCGTAGAGCAGAACGCGCTGACCAGCTTCAAGTCCCGCACCACCTTAGTTCCCTGCCGTGCCAACACCATTGGCCCCGGCCTGTTCCTGCAGGCGGATTATGCCATTGGTGGCGCTGACGGCGTATTGGGTCGCGGTATGCAGTGGCAGGGTCTGTCCCTGTGGATGACTTTGCGTCACGGTGTGAACCCCTGGATCACCTCTTCCTATATTCCCACCCTGGCAGGCCGTCTGTTCTTCCTTAAGGAGCTGGCCGGTCCTTTGGAGGCTGAGTGCAATTAATATGAATGCAATTAATATGAAAAAGATAAGATGGTGTGTGATTGGCGCCGGTGGCATCGCTGACCGGCGGGGTATCCCTGCCTTGCTCAGCGATTCCGATAACGAAATTTTGGCGGTTATGGATGCTCGGCTGGAAACTGCTAAAGCTGTAGCCGAAAAATACAACATTCCTGCATACTTTGACGATGTGGAGCAAATGCTCCGCAGTACCGCTTTTGACGCAGCCTATATTGCTACCCCTGTATTTTGCCACTACGAGCAAGCAACCCTTACCTTAAAATACGGCCTGAATGTATTTATGGAAAAGCCTCTGGCTATGACCGAAGCCGAGAGCAAGGCAATCGTAGATGCTTTTGAAAAAGCTGGCAAGCAGCTGACTGTCGGCTATATGATGGGCTATCACAATCTCCATGAGAAAGCCCGGCAACTCATTTCTGACGGTCAGCTGGGCGATATTAATTTGGTTCGTATGCAGTTTTCCTGTTGGTATCCGGATATACCCGGTGCCTGGCGGCAGGACCCGGCAAGGTCCGGCGGCGGCTGCATTATGGACCTTGCGGTACATTGTATGGAGTTGTTCAGCAGCATCACCGGTGACTGCATTGCGGATTGTCAAGCCTATTTTGCTACCAAAACCTTCAGCTATCCCGTAGAAGACAGCGCTGTGATTATGTTCCGCTCCGAAAAGGGTACCATAGGTCACATCGATGTAAATTTCAACATCCCGGACAATTGCGCTGCCTCCCGTTTGGAAATCTATGGCACCGATGGCAGTATCTATGCCGTTGGCACCTTGGGTCAGGAAGAAGCAGGCACTATGCAGTTCATTTACGCCCCCCAGAGAAGCTACGATGCGCAACAAGTCAGAGCTGTCACCGAACCGCAGACCTTTGCAGGTGCAGGTGGAAACATCTACCAAAAGCAGTTTGCTGCCTTTAATGCGCTTTTAAACAGCAAGCCCTGCTATGATAACCCACGGACAGCTCAGTACATTCAGAAGCTGTGCGATCAAATTTACGGAAGATAAAGCTATGATACGAAACAAGAAGGCCGGCATTTTGGTTGCCGGCAGTGTGATTGTTGACAAGATCAACGAAATCAGCGCTTACCCCAATGCCGGTGAGCTGACTCAGATCCGCAGCATTCAATATGCAGCAGGCGGCTGTGTTCCCAATGTCGCAATAGACCTAAAAAAAATCGCGCCAAGCCTTCCGGTATACGCCGTTGGCAAAATCGGCGATGATGCTGAGGGCAAGTTTGTTACAAGTCTTTTGCTTTCCAACGGTGTTACCACCCAGGGGCTTTCGGTTATGTCCGGTGAAAAAACCAGTTTTACCGAGGTTATGAGTATCCCCGGCGGGCAACGGACTTTCTTTGTCTATCCCGGCGCCAGCGCTGATTTTGGCATTGCTGATATGGATTTTGAATCTGTTAATGTTAAAATTCTCCACCTTGGCTATTTTTTGCTGCTGCAAAAAATAGATGACGGCGATGGTTTAAAGATTCTTCAAGCAGCAAAGAAAAGGGGCATCGAAACCTCCATTGACTTGGTCAGTGAAAACTCCGACCGGTACAGCCTTGTTTTGCCCTGTCTTCCTTACACCGACTATCTCATTATAAATGAGTTGGAGGCCGGCAGGCTGGCAGGCATTGAACCTACCACTGAAAATCTGGAGCGAATTGCCCGCCGTTTAATGGAGCTGGGTGTACAAAAGAAGGTTATCATTCATATGCCGGAGCGCTCTGTATGTTTAAGCAAGGACGGCTACCGTGTCCTTGGTTCTTACATACTGCCTGATGGGTATATCCAGGGTACCACAGGCGCCGGAGATGCATTCTGTGCTGGTGCGTTGGTTGGTATCTACAACGGTTGGAACGATTTGGAGATTATGGAGTTTGCATCAAGCTGCGCTGCTATGGCGCTGCGCTGTCCGGATGCCACCGGCGGTATGGAAACAGAAACAGAAATCAAAAACTACTGTAATCAATTCACAAGACGGGAGGCGACACAATGAAAGCAGTTATGTATGGTGCCGGCAACATCGGCCGAGGCTTTATTGGTCAGCTGCTGAGCCAATCCGGTTACGAGGTTACTTTTATTGATGTAGCCGAGCCGGTAATCCAAGCATTGCAGGAGAAGGGCCGCTACCCTGTGCGGATCGTATCCAACCACAGATATGAAGATATTTGGGTCGAGAATGTTACCGCCTTGAACGGAAATCTGCCTGAAGCAGCAGCAGCCATTGCCGATTGCGATATTATGGCAACAGCTGTGGGCGCACGGATATTAAAGTTCATTGTACCTAACATTGTGGCAGGACTCCGCCAGCGTTGGGCTATGGACAAAGGGCCTTTGAATATCATCATCTGCGAGAACCTCAATGACGCCAACAAGGTGCTGGAGGAAATGCTGAAAGCAGAATTGACAACAGAAGAATGCAAAAAATTTGATGAAACCGTCGGCTTGGTAGAAGCTTCCATTGGCCGTATGGTGCCGGTTCAGACCGAGCAGATGAAAGACGGTGAGCCTATGCGTATCTGTGTTGAAGCATACGGCTTTTTGCCGGTAGACAAAGCCGCCTTCAAGGGTGAAATTCCAGAAATCAACAACATGGTACCCTTTGCGCCCTTTGATTTTTACATCAAGCGCAAACTCTATGTCCACAACATGGGCCACGCCACCTGCGCTTACCTCGGCAACTTGCTGGGCTTGGATTATATCTACGAATCCATTGCTGTGCCGGAAGTAAGAATTTTGGTTCAGAACGCTATGATAGAAAGCGAATTAGCTTTGTCTAAATGCTATGGGGCCTCTATGATGGATCTGCAGGAGCACATTACAGATCTTTTGTACCGCTTTACGAATGTGGCACTGAAGGATACCTGTCAGCGTGTAGGCGGTGATCCCGGCAGAAAGCTGAGCCCAGAGGATCGCCTCGTTGGATCGTCATTGCTTGCTATGGATGAAGGTTTTACCCCTGCATATATTGCTGTGGGTGCCGCGGCAGGTGTTCGTCGGTATCTGAAGGAGAATGGCGGTGTACAATCAATGGACGGCGCAAAAGCTGTTCTGCGTGAAGTGGCTCAGTTGGAGGATAGCCATCCGTTGTTCCGTTTGATCCTGCATAATTACGAAATGATTCTGGATGGCTGCAGCTTAGCGAAACTGGCTGCGGAAGCAGAAAAAGTAAAACACGAAAGCATGAATGCGGTCGTATAGCAAAAAAATCCCGGTACAAAATGTACCGGGATTTTTCATATATTATTCGGTTCTCAGAGCCACGACGGGGTCTTTCTTGGCTGCGCTTCTGGAGGGGATAATACCGGAGAACAGGGTCAGCGCGACACTGATCAGCACCAGCACGATCGCCACATTCCAGGGCAGCACTGCCCGCAGATTTGCAATGTCGGTTAGGGCAAAGAGGACCACATTCACCACAGCGCACAGGCCGTAGGTCACGATCACGCCCAGCAAACCGGATGTAAATCCTATGATCATCGTTTCCGCATTGAACATACCGGACACATTACGCTTGGACGCGCCGATAGCCCGCAAAATTCCAATCTCCTTTGTCCTCTCCTGAACGGAGATCAGGGTGATCACACCAATCATAATGGAGGACACCACCAAGGAAATGGCTACAAAGGCAATCAAAACATAGGTGATTGCATTGATGATCGTGGTAATGGAAGACATCATAATGCCCACATAGTCGGTATAATGGATCTGCTGCAGCTCCTCCACAGAATCGTTGTAGGCGGCAATAACCTCTTCCACAACATCCTTATTCTCAAAGCTGGAGGCATACAGATTGATGGTTGCCGGGTCATCCAGATCCACATCGCTGAGCTTGCGCAGGTTCTGCTCATAGGTGGAATCGGAGAATTCCATGATGCTGTTATAGCAAACCTTATACTGCTCTGCAGTATACTTCATCAAGTCTGTTTGCAGCATCAACAGCTTATTCTCCATAGGCATCTTGTAGCATTGCTGCAGGCCCATCATCACAGTAGCCAACTCTGCCTGGGGATTGGTTTCGTCTTCCGGAGGTGTGGTCGCATCTCCCTGGGGAATGGTTGCGCCCATCTGGGGCGCGGTTGCGCCAGCCTGGGGTGCTGCATCAGCAGATTCCTGGGCCACTCTGGGGTCAACCATCTTTACAAGATTATCCTGCAGAAGCTTGCGCAGCTCCGCATCCTTCATATTCTTGATGTAGCTGGTCGCGGCCTGGATGTCGATACCCTCTTGCTGCCCCAGTGCGTCAAGCACTTGCTGCTCCATAGTCTCCCGGGTCATAGAAGCAAGCATCCCATCCACAGCAAGGGCAACCTGCATATCCATATACACTTCAGCCTGCTCCTCAGGAGTCAAACCATCGATATGTTTCACCAGAAGATCTCGCATTTCCTCATAAGTGATCGCATCGCTGTTGGGGAAAGGTGTACCGGCGAAAATATCCATTGCAGGATCCTGTTTCTGCGCCTTCAACGCAGCAGATTCCAAATTCTTTTGGGCAACGAACTCCGTGAGCATCTTGGTATAGCCGATGGAGCCGGTGAGCATCGTAGAGCTGGCCTTCTCACTGGGACGGATAATACCGGTGACTTTCAGAGCCAGCGCATTATCATAGAGTTGTCTTAATTTGACAGAATCCTCCCGCTTATCCACATACAGGCCAGTGGTAGGATCCTTCTCATAGCAATCCGCATTGAGAATCACCCGGAATTCCTTAGCGCAAATCTCTTCGTAAGACCATTTTTTCTCATCGGCATCAATTTCTTCACCGTTCAAAATGGCATCAAAGCTGCCCTCAATCTTATCGTGGGATTCCAGGCCCAGGGCATACATGGTCAGATCATCAATCTCGTTATTCTCATTGACTACCAATACAATCTCATTATAGCTATTGGGCCAGCTGCCGTAGATCACATCATACTGATCTTCCAGCACAGGGTTAATGGGGCTGCCATTCTTACCGGAAAGAAGCTCATTCCACAGCTTCATTTCCATGCCCGGCATTTGCATACCCATACCGCCGCCCATATTTTCGCCCATGGACATCATAGAAGACATATCCATTCCCATAAAATCCTTTAGCGCCTCAGCAAGAAGCTGCTGGGTATCGGAATAGACAATGTTGCCCACGGGATCCTGGGTATATACCAAGAGATCCATATCGTAGGTATACTGGACTCCGGTCAATGCATCTGCCAGTTTATTTTCCGCTTCCGGCTTCTGCATTTCCTGCTCCAAATAGGCCTTGAACGCCTTCAGGTCATTTTCCGTGGATTCCATATTGTTCAAGGCATTGATCATATCCGCCATTACGGAAACAGAATAGACCGCATCCTTATCGTGGGCAGCTTCTCCATCGGTTTCCTTGCCCATAAAGGTTTCCATCAAGGTGCCGATGTCCACAGTAGTAGCTTCCAGGGTCAGCGGATAAGAAGACAGGGTGTCCTCCTGGACAGCATTGATGTATGTGGTCATACCGTTAGACACCGCATAGATCAGCGCAATACCGATGATACCAATAGAGCCAGCAAAGGAGGTCAGCGCAGTACGGCCCTTCTTGGTAAACAGGTTCTTTAAGGAAAGGCCAAAAGAAGTACTCCAAGACATGGAGGGTTTCCGGACAGCCTTCTTCTTGACAGAAGCCGCCTGGGTTTCCTCTTCCGCACAAGCTGCCTGCTCCTCTTCGGTCAAGGGGGCAGAATCACTGGTGATCTCGCCGTCCAGCATCCGAATAATACGGGTGGAGTATGTGTTAGCCAGGTCAGGGTTATGGGTGACCATAATCACCAACCGGTCCTTGGCCACTTCCTTCAAAATCTCCATAACCTGCACACTGGTTTCTGTATCCAATGCGCCGGTGGGCTCGTCAGCTAAAATGATATCCGGGTTATTGACCAATGCACGGGCAATGGCTACACGCTGCATCTGTCCGCCGGACATTTGGCTGGGTTTCTTCTTCAGCTGATCGCCCAGGCCAACCTGCTCCAGCACCTCTTTTGCCCGCTGGCGGCGCTCCCGCTTGGAGACACCGGACAGGGTCAGCGCCAGCTCCACATTCTGCAAAACACTCTGATGGGGAATCAGATTATAGCTTTGGAACACAAAGCCGATGGAGTGGTTGCGGTAAGTATCCCAATCCCGGTCCTTATACTTCTTGGTGGACCGGCCGTCGATCACCAAATCACCGCTGGTATACTTATCCAGGCCGCCGATAATATTCAGCATGGTGGTCTTGCCGCAGCCGGAGGGGCCCAAAATGGACACAAACTCGTGGCGACGGAACTGCAGGGAAATCCCCCGCAGAGCCCGAACGGTGTTCTCACCGGCGGCATAGTTTTTTACAATGTTTTTCAGTTGCAGCATTTCGTTGCATCCTTTCCTAAATAGGGGATCATTTCTTCTTGAATTTGCTGAAGGTGGCCTTTCTTTCCGTTCCCTTCAGCAAGCGGCCAACATTGCTCCTGTGCATAAACACGACCAACAGGCCCAAGGCTGCACCCAGCACAGATGCCAAAGGGCTTTGTGCGCCATACATCACAGGAAATGCAATCACAAAAGACAGTGTCCCCAGGATAGAGCTCAAGGACACATATCTGGTCACAAACAGGCAGACTGCAAAAATGCCCAATGCCAGCAGACCCAGGCGCCAATCAGCCATCAGCGCAACGGTCACACCGCTCAGCACGCCCTTGCCGCCGTGAAAACCCAACAGAGCCGGGAAAATATGGCCAATGCACACCGCCATACCGCCAATCAGTACACCGTCCAGCGGGCAGCCATAGGGGGTCAACAAAAGCTTTCCCACCTGGCAAGCCAATACCGCTTTCAGCATATCCACGCAAACCACCAGCAGTGCGCTGCTGGGGCCGAACATACGCAGAAAATTGGTAAGACCCGCATTGCCGCTGCCCTGCTCCCGAACATCCTTTTTTGCCAAAAGGTTGGAGATGCTCACAGCGCCATTGAGATTACCCAGCATATAACCTACCAGAATAGTCAAAATGATAGGAAACCACATAATTATTCCTCCTTGTCGCCCTTCTGACGAATGGTGATACGCACAGGGGTTCCCTGCAAGCCGAATACTTCACGGATCTGATTTTCCAAATATCTCTGATAGGAGAAGTGGAACAGTCGGGCATCGTTGCAGAAAATCACAAAATGCGGAGGCTTTGTGCCGGCCTGAGTCATATAGTAGATTTTCAGCCGGCGGCCCTTATCGGAGGGAGGCTGGACACGAGCGGTGGCTTCTGCCAAGATGGAGTTCAGCGCACCGGTGGTGATACGGCTGGTGTTTTGCTTGTTCACATCCTGGATCACCTGGAACAGCTTATCCACACGGGAGCCGGTGAGGGCAGACAGGAACACCACAGGCGCATAGGTCATATAGCTGAGGCCATCACGGACAGCCAGCTCCTTATCCCGCATAGTATTGGTTTCCTTATCGGCAACAGCATCCCATTTATTCACAACAATGATGGCTGCCTTGCCGGCCTCGTGGACAAGACCTGCGATCTTGGTATCCTGTTCAGTGACACCATCGTTGGCATCAATGAGGATCAGGCACACATCCGCCCGCTCAATGGCCGCAACGGTGCGCATATTGGAGAATTTCTCAATAATATCGTCTACCTTGCTCTTGCGGCGCATACCGGCGGTATCGATAAAGCAGTATTTACCCGTTTCGTTTTCAAACTCGGAGTCGATGGCATCCCGGGTAGTACCAGCCACATTGGACACGATCACCCGCTCCTCGCCCAAAATGCGGTTTAAGAGGCTGCTCTTGCCCACATTGGGCTTGCCAACGATAGCGACTTTGATAATGTCGCTCTCCTCTTCCTCTTCTTCTGCTTCCGGGAACTGCTCCAGGCACCAGTCCAGCAGATCGCCGGTACCGTGACCGTGGATGGCGGACACTTCAAACAGGTCACCGATACCCAAAGCATAGAACTCATACACATCAGGGTTCACAGGGCCAATAGAGTCGCACTTATTCACCGCAAGCGCCACAGGCTTGCCGGACTTGCGAAGCATTGTTGCTACATCTTGATCAGCAGCAGTCACACCGGTCTGCACATCCACTACCATCACGATACAATCAGCCAATTCAATGCCGATCTCAGCCTGGCGGCGCATAAATTTCAGCATATCATTCTCGGTGCCCGGCTCGATACCACCGGTATCCACCAAAGAAAAATTCCTGCCGCACCACTCGCAATCGCCGTAAATACGGTCACGAGTGACACCGGGAGTATCCTCAACAATAGAGGTCCTGCGTCCGGTGAGTTTATTAAACAACATAGACTTACCCACATTGGGTCGACCGACGATTGCAACCAAAGGTTTAGCCATGGGAAATCACTCCTCTCTACTAAGCAATTATCGCACGATTTTATGAACAAATCAACGGAAAAACCGTCGATTCACATAAGTTTTACATTTTTCCATAAATGGAAAAAGAGGAAGGCAGCACGCCTTCCTCTCAGCTTACGCTTTTTTCCAGCCTTACTCAGCCTTAGCTTCCAGGACCTGGCGGCCATTGTAGGTACCGCAAGCCTTGCAAGCTCTATGAGGCATAACGGGCTCACC
>JAFZDL010000049.1 GCA_017561205.1 Oscillospiraceae bacterium
GAATGCTCAGCCAGACCAGCCATGAAGCTGTGGTGGGGTGTTTTGATGTCATAGTTTCCATGATCGATTGCGATTAACATGAGATTTCCTCCTTATTGATTGTTCGTATGATTACACCGCGCAGAATGCGATTTTGCAACGGGAAAACATATAATTTTCTCTAAAACATATTGGCGCGGGATATGAAAAGCTCCACCAAGGACAAGCCCTGGTGGAGCATAGAATATGAAATTAACTATTCGCCAAATTGGAATTGGTAATATTTAAGCGAGGGTTTAACAGCCTTCGCTTTTCCTATATGATGAAGGGGACCGGTCTGACGGAATTTGGAATTGGGACACCACGCCCGCAGTTAAATGTGTCAGCCACCCTTCATCATTCTGCGTTCGATTTAGCTAGTTGGGACAGTTACTGCTCCCGTTTTACGCACCAATCTGAATGAATTTTGAAGCGCTGGAACCGATCAATATCATTCACAAAGGAGGATTATCATGATTGCTGTTGGAATCGATGTTTCTAAATCCAAGAGCACTGTTGCTATCCTGGATTCCTATGGAACCGTTTTGGCAACTCCATTCAACATGGCACATACCCAGCCAGAAATGAATGCCCTTGTGTCCCGCTTAAAGGCATTTGACGAGCCTGTAACTATCTTGTTGGAGTATACCGGACACTATCATTATCCAGTTCTGAAAAAGCTTCAGGAAGAAGGCTATCCGGTGTGTGTTGTCAACCCGTACCAGATGAAGAAGTACGGCGATATTGAGATTCGTAAAGCAAAAACAGATAAGAAGGATGCTCTTCGTATAGCCACTTTTGCTCTGGAGAAGTCTTACAAGCTTGTTCCCTACAGTTCTATGGAACAAAAATATGAGGATCTTAAATTCCTGTCCAGGCAGTACCAGCAGCGGATTTCTTTTGTTTCAACTCTCAAGGTGCAGCTTATTAACATGCTGGACCAGACAATGCCCGGTATTACGAAAATTCTGGCACTAAAAAGCCGAGATCCGGAAAAATGTGCCTTACTGCTCTTTATTAAGCGGTATAAGTCTTTTGACGAGATTCAGCGTATTGGCAAAACGCGATTTCTTTCTACTTACGCAACACTTATGAAGAAAACACCAGACAGATACGCCCCAAAGAAGGGATTGGAAATCTACGAGTTGGCCCGGGACAGTATCACTACCCGTGGAGAAGATCCTTACATTTGGTCGGCCCAGGATCAGTGCGTCGATCTGTTGGCAACCGCGCAGAATGCCGCAGATGAAATTATTACCCAGATGCAGAACATTGCAGAAACCATTCCTGAATACAAGGTGCTGCGTGCAATGAATGGTGTTGGTGACCGGTTGGGTCCTGTCATCCTGGCTGAGATTGGAGATATACGGCGCTTTCATAGTGCCAAGGCACTGAACTCCTTTGCAGGCAATGATGCACCACCATACCAGTCTGGACAGTTTGAGAGCAGAAACCGCCATATCTCCAAACGTGGCAGCTCTGCTCTCCGGAAAGCTTGTTTTGAGGTCATGCAGGCCCTTAAACTGACAAAACCTCAGGACGACC
>JAFZDL010000050.1 GCA_017561205.1 Oscillospiraceae bacterium
TAACACCTCCATGTATTTGATTCCGAAACTGACGATGATTGCTTTATCGACGGCACCCATAGTGTCCTTATCGATCTTACCGATGCATTCGCCGAGTCGTGTTTTATCGATGGTCCTGATCTGTTCGAGTAGGACAATTGATTCCGATTTCATAAACTCTGCCATGAAGGTCACATGGGTTGGCAGAGCTGCTTTTGTTTTTCTGCTTGTGATCGCCGCCACGATAGTGGTAGGGCTGTGTTTATTTCCCACGTCATTTTGCAGAACGAGTACAGGTCGCATACCGTCCTGTTCGCTGCCGATGATGGGACTTAAATCGGCGTAGTAGATTTCGCCTCGTTTAACTTTTTTCATTGATGGCCTCCGTTATAAGTAAAAAAGGCGGTCGAATGCTTTTGAGGGAAAACGACCGCCTGGTATTGTTTAGTATCAATCGTTTTGTGCTTATGCCGATATTAGAACCACGCCATCCCTCGGCTAACGGGAACACACCCACCGGTCATGCATTTGACCTCACTGGAATCTCACCACCCCCAGGATCGCTGCGGGGCGCTCTCATTGGTTGCGACGGCTCACGGCTCTGCTACCGCTTCAACGCTCGACCTGTTGACTGAACGCAAGTATCTTTAATACCTCTGCCTGTCATCGCCTTCGTTACGGGTGCGCCGTACCGTCTGAGTCCTGAAGGCGACAGGTTCGTTTCCAAAAGAAAAAAGGGTGAAGCCTGCGCGTTCGCTCATGTGGCTTGCCGGTTTTGCCGACAGCAGAGGGAAAGTGGTCGGTGTGCTGTACTATGAACTTGTCAAGGAACATCGGAGACCTACAGAAAAAGCCCCCTCACTTGTCCAAAGGAAAAAGTGAGGGGGCTGCACACCCTAAATTTTTAATTTTCTAAAAGTTTTTTGATTTGCGCCAAGATTCTTACCTTGCGTTTATGCACTGCGTTGCGATTAACTCTGCATCTCTCGGCGTACTGTCGCTCGGTAAGTCCTTCATAAAACATTGCTTGAATAAGGTCTTGATCTTCCTTCTTCAGCATAGTTATTATTAAACGGAGCTTGTCCAGCAGAAGAAGGTGAGCAACGGTTTCAGCGACATCTTCGGTTTCAGCCTGTATGTAGTCAGTACCATTGTCATCTTCATTGTCAAAGGCATCGATGGACAGTAGCCCGTACTTCGCATTGAGCTTGCGGATATATTTTTCTCTTTCCTTTGCTCGGTAGAAGTCCTCGTAATGCCTTTGGTCTACCTCCAAGAGATATCCCTGCACGGGAATAAAAAATCTGCTTTCATAGGACGGATCATAACCCTTGCGGTACTCGAATTCCTCATAGGTCAGTTCGACATAACCGCCGTTTTCTAATATAAATACCTTTCTCGGTGCATACTTTTTCACCGTAATTTACCTCCAATCAATCGTTTTTGAATTTGTCAAAACGATTGATCGGGAGGATCGCGGCAACCAACGCCGCTATTGCGCCGACGAGCAGAAAGGAAAAGGGCGTGATGAGAAACGCCAAACTCACCCCTTGTTTTTACAGGGGCAAATTTGGCGTTACGGTAGAGGAAATATTGGGATTGCCAGCCGGGAGGCTTTTCCGAGTGCCGGTGGTGACCATCCTTTGCTTTCGGCTTATGAGAACGGTGTGTATGATGCGCTCGGTGCGTCCGGTGGTGGCTTGTCCATCGTGTTTGCCGATAGACTATGTACTTAGTTTTATTCATTGCACATCCTCCAACCGTAGGCAGCACAGCCGCCGTATCGGTGGGGATGTACTGTCATTTAGGTCGGCTTATGCTGCCACGCCTTTGTGTTATCCATTGTTTCTGTCTGCTGTGATTCACTGTCTGCTAACATTTGGTTCACCTTCGTTCAATGTGATAGTTGTATATCGTATAGTGCTGTTTTCTGTATTTATAAAGCGGATACCCTCACTATTTGTCGAGTAAATAAAAAAGGAGCGCCCAACTTGTTTTTTCTACAAGCTGAGCGCTCTATTCCTTTGATTTCTGCCAGGTGGTTTGTTCGGTATTCTGTTTTGGGTTCTCATTTGGTTTTCTCCTTCCTAAAAGCGCGAACGGGCGATGGCGGATTTACCGTCACCGCCCGTTCGGGTGGATTATTGTGTTTTGGTGCAGTTTCCCTTGAAAGCTGCTTTTACAGACACATTATAACACGTTCTGCATTACGAAAATTGTCGGTCTATGGAAAAGAAAGAAAAATTTTTCTATTTCAAGAAAAACTGCCTTCCGAACTTATGGAGATATTTGATTCAGTTATCATTGGTTAAATCTCCGTTACCGCTTACAGGGAGTGCATCGCCCAGATATGTCGGTTCGGGCTTGAAAATACACATCAACCAATCCTTGCAACGAGCTAAAACCTCACGGGCATCTCTCATAGACTGTCCGCCATATGTATTCAAGTCTGACGAAACGCCA
>JAFZDL010000051.1 GCA_017561205.1 Oscillospiraceae bacterium
CAGGAAATTGCAGAGAACGAAGACTATACTTTAACTTCCAAAGTGGAGTTGCGGTCGCGTGGAAACGGTAACAGTTTGACCAGACACAGCGGCTTTGGTGTTTGCACCTTAAGCCGGGACGGGCTTACATATTCCGGCACCAAGGATGGAGAAACCGTCGAACTCCATTATTCTATCCAGAAGATATATCGGTTGCTTTTCGGAGCCGGTGTGAATTTTGAGGTATACGAAGGGTCTGAGATTCTGTTCTTTGTTCCGGAAGAAAAACGTTCGGCTGTGGACTGGTATATGACCTCTATGATCCTTTACGACCGAACCCAATAAGGAGGAATTATTATCCTTACGAAAGAGAGAAAGATAAAAGAGCAGCAGAAGGCATATTCCAACATCAGCGTCCGTTCTTTTGTGACGGTGGCTGTGCTCCTGCTGGTGGTGTTGATTTTCTGTGGATCTCTTTCTTGTTTTATCCCTCAGGGAGACTTTGAAAGAGATGCAGACAGTAACATCATCCCCGGTACATATCAAGCAGGCGAAGTAGAAGGAATTGCACCCTGGCGTGTAATCACTGCGCCGATCCGGGTGTTTGCATCGGAGGATGCGCTGACCATCATTATGATCAGCATTTTTTTACTGGTGATGAGCGGCGTTTTCAACCTGCTGGACAAAACTGGCGGCATTAAAACCTTCATTGAGTTTATTATGCGCCGCTTGCGGGACAGTGGTGGCCCGGTAGTATGTATTATGATACTGCTGTTTATGCTCTTCGGAAGCCTGTTTGGTATGTTTGAGGAGCTGGTGACCCTTCTTCCGCTGATTATTGTGTTTATGCTGTCTATGCAACTGGACACGATGGTGGGACTGGGTGCATGCTTGATGGCAGCGTGTTTTGGCTTTTCTACCGCCATCACCAATCCATTTTCTGTGGGCACAGCTGCCCAGCTGGCAGGGATTCCAGTGTCTTCCGGTGTGTGGCTTAGAGTGGCATTCTTCGTGATTGTGTATCTGGTTTTGTGTGGGTTCTTATTAGGATATCTGAAAAAAATCCGGCAAAATCCCGAGACTTCACCTACTTATGAGATGGATCAACAAAAGCGCGAGAGTCTGATCCTGCGAGGAGATGACGCGCCCCAAGATCAACAGAAGATCTTTCAGGTATATGCTACATTCTTTGCCATCCAGGGCGTACTGTTGGTAGGGATCGCCAGCATAAGAGCCATTTCCGGTCTTGCAATTCCGATCCTTGCAGCAAGCTTTTTGGTATTCGGTTTGATTGCAGGACAGGTCGTGTGCAAAGACTTCCGGAAAGTTTTGGTTTTCTTCCTGCAAGGAGCCGTGGCAATGCTCCCGGCAGTGGCAATGATTGCACTGGCTTCCTCAGTAAAGCTTGTGATGGTTGAAAGCAATATCATCGACACGGTTATGAATGCTGTGCTGCAGCTTCTGATTGGGAAAGGAAAGTTTGTAACGATACTTTTGATCTATGCCCTGATCCTGTTCTTGCAGCTCTTCATTGGTTCGGCTTCAGCAAAGATCTTTTTGGTTATGCCTATTGTCCTGCCAATCACCAATGCACTGGGCATTTCGCCCACATTGGTGATTCTGACCTACTGTATGGCAGATGGATTTACCGACGTAATTTTGCCCACAAATCCCGTGCTGCTGATCGGCCTTTCCATGGCGAATGTATCTTATTGGAAATGGCTCAAGTGGACCTGGAAATTGCAATTGTTACTGTTTGCTATTTCTGTCTTTGTACTGTTTTTCGGTGTTTTGATTGGCTATTGATTTACAAAAGGGTATTTAAAGGATTGGACTTCCGTCTTTAGGAAAGGAAACATTATGAATCCAAAGATAGCTATTGTTACGGGAGGCAGCTCCGGTATTGGCCGATGCACGGCAATTGCGCTGCGAGATGCTGGCTGTAAGGTCTATGAATTCAGCCGCAGAGAAAAGCCGATTGAAGGTGTTTGTCATTTTGGCCTTGATGTGACCGATGAAGCGAGCATCCAAACAACTGTTGAGCAGATTCTTGCAGAAAACGGCAGGATCGATATCTTGGTCAACTGTGCTGGCAATGGCATTTCCGGCGCGGTAGAACTTACAGAGCTAAGCGATGCAAAAGCGCAGTTTGAAGTGAATTTCTTCGGAATGGTCAATATGAATAAGGCAGTATTGCCCATCATGCGCAAGCAAGGAAACGGTAGGATCGTAAATATCAGTTCCGTGGCTGCCGTGGCGCACATTCCGTTCCAGACTTACTATTCCGCATCTAAGGCGGCTATCGAGTCCTATACCTG
>JAFZDL010000052.1 GCA_017561205.1 Oscillospiraceae bacterium
CGGGAACACACAGGAAAATGAATAGGCCAAAAAGCATAATCAGTTTTCCGAGAAACCGCTCCTTGGCAGCATAGCGAATGCCCTCCTGCATTTCGTCAAAAACCGGTGCGGTTTCTGTTCGCTCTTCAAAGGGGATGACAATCGCACTCAACAGCCCAATACCTACCATAGCGGTTACTACATCCACCATCAGTGCGCCACGGAAGCTGCCCCATGTGAGAATACTGCCTGCAATGGCCGGTGCAGCAAATTGAACCACCGATTGAATGGTAGCGTTGATGCCGTTAAACTTCATCAAGTGCTCTTCTAGCACAAGCTGCGGCACCGTTGCATTGACTGCCGGTGCGTGGATGCCCGTGCCAAGGGATCGGATGACAGAAATCACCACCAGAGCGACATAGATCGTTTCATTCTGGGAGATCTGCGGAAGCAGAAGCACAAACGCCAGCGTTGCCACTGCAATCGCCCCATCTGCGGCAATGATCAAGAGTTTGCGGGGATAGCGGTCTGCCCATACTCCCGCAAAGAATGAAATTAGAAACTGGGGAATGTAAGCTGCCGCCGAGAGCAGGGCAACCCACCCGCCGGATGAGGTTTCCAGCGTCACATACCAAATAATAGCAAACTGTACGATAGAAGATCCCAGTAAGGTAACCGCTTGACTGGCAAGAAACAGCGCCGCTTTTGAATATCCTTTTCTCATTTCCGCGCCACCTGTTCCTTGTGTACGGCTCTCATTTCGATATAGCCTCTTTCACCTCTGGGTTCCAGCTGAATGCGGGGATTTAAGTCATCCCAGCAGTAGCCAATCACAGATGGTTCGTAGCGGTCCATAGCGGTCTGAACGGCAAAAATGGCGTTGCAATAATCTTCCTCATCAAAAGGTTCACCCTGGAACATCAGATAGTCGGTCTCGCAAAGGGTGATTACATCGAATCCTTCTGGAATTACACCGTCGTAATCCTCTGCTACCTCAACACCCTGCACATAGGTAGAGGTTTCGGGGAGCTTATACTGCTCAGGGAGCCACAGGCAAACCGGTTCACCGCACAGGCTGTCCATGCTGAGAAGAGTTCCCCACACATCACAGCCAACCTCGCCGCAGTAGTCAAAGTAGTTGTCTGCATTTTTACCCCGCTTAATGACGACCTTTCGGCGGGGTTTGTGAATCACTTGTATGAATACATTTTTGGTGGTTACCACAACCGAGAATTCCTTTCTCAATTCCTTAAATTTGACGCCGTAGGCAACGAACAGCTTGACCGGAACAGGGCTTTTTGCGTATTCGCCTGGGTTGATGCCAAACTCTTTGCGAAAGGCCCGGGTGTACCCATCCACGCTGGCAAAGCCAAGATCAAAAGCCACATCAATGATCTTGGCGCGTTCCGTCTTTAAACGCAGAGCAGACCTTGCCAGCCGCATCCGACGGATATATTCTGCGGGCGCGTAACCGGTGTGCTCCCGAAACAGTCGATGAGCATACCAAGGGGAAAAGCTACAAATATCTGCCAAAGCAGCCAGTGTAATTTCCTCCGTCAGATGGGCTTCGATGTAGTCCTGCATTTTCTGAACCGCAAGAATCTGTTCCGTCATGTTCGTCACCTCCTTATC
>JAFZDL010000053.1 GCA_017561205.1 Oscillospiraceae bacterium
CCTTCCTTCTTGAACTTGTTCTCTACCTTTTCAGCCAAACGATTGATTGCACCATCAATATTCAGTAGCGTTCCGCTGATCGCGCCCAGTACCACTGCTGCAATTAGAATCAAAACATTTTCACCGCAAAGGCTACCGGAAATACCGATATAAAGGGTACATGCACCCAATCCGATCATAGCAGCCTTGCTCACCTTTTCCGGAATACCTTTTTTAAACAGCAGGCCAATACAGGAACCTACAATGACCGTGATTACATTTACAACAACACCTAACATCTATTTTACCTCTCATCTGCACATTTGACGATTGCTTCCGTAACATCTGTCAAGACAAGGACATTGTTTTGATTAAACGCTTCGATTGTGATTTCCACGATACCGTTTCTTGCGTTACGGCGTACAAGGTTGGTAATCACAGCGTTTCCATGTAAAGAATCCCCAGCATAAACCGGCTTGTGCCATTCGATCCTGGTTGATTTACCTGCAAGCAATTCTTTCCCAAAGAAGTCCACTTCCAGATACTTGGCCCAAACAGACATAAAGGACATAACTCCGGGGGCAATTAACGCACCAAAGGGAGACGCTTTTGCGTAGTCCTCATCCGTATGTAGCGGAATATTGTCATAGGTACGGGCAAAATCCATCATCTTTTCCTTCTCGATAAAGGCTGGTTCGATCTGGACTGTCATACCTACTTTCAAATCGTCAAAATACATTCTTGCTCAACCTCTATTTCACGCAATAGTCTTTCGGTGCGCCGTGGGCTCCAAAAATTTTCCAGTTGCCCACACCGAGTCGCCGAATAATCGCTGTGCGCTCTTCGCCGCAAAGCTTCGGGTCGGTATCTACAGAGGTCATCAGGATCGGTGCATACTGGTTATATTCTGCTTGGTGGGCAGTCATACCGTGCATGTTGATATAGACATCACCGGTAAAGGCGATATTGTGCTGATAATCGATCAAAACGACCTCACCGGGCAAATGTCCACCCTTTCCCTCATAAACCTCAAAGTGCAAATCGCCAAAGTCAAAAAATCCTATCTGCGTTAAAGGTTCCCGCAGGTTTGGGATGTCCTGCCAGGGAGTTGTTAGATTGTCGGGATTGACTTCGGCATAGTTGGTTAAAATCTTGCAAATATTTACATAGGGTCTGTGGAGCGGATTCTGCTCACGCAAACCATCTTCTTTGTGATATTCCTTAGTCAGGCTGCGGGCAGAATTGCAACTAACAATTACCTCGTCAAAAAGCGTCATAAGGCCGCAGTGATCCACATCCGCATGGGTCAGCAGCAGGCTTTTGGGGGTGTTATCAAAGTCGGGAATCAGCTCACGCAGTAATTGCAGCATTTCCTCCCGATAGCAGGCATAGCCGCTATCCACAAACAGCAGCTTCCCACCACTTTTGATAATAGCCGTGTTACTGCCGCAAGCCGGTTCGATCAAAATGATTTCCGTCTGTTCGGTAATCGCATGGGTGGAAATTCTGGGGACAAACTGGTCTGCCTTTGATTTCGCCAACAGTTCCGCAAATTTACTGATGCTGTCAAAGGCTCTGTACGGGGATTGTCCTTGCTCGTCCAAAGTCTGCATAGCCAGGTTGGAAGAAACCAAAAGTCCTTGTTTTTGGGAATCCGACAGAGCAAGCATTTGAGAAAGACCTCGCACAAAGGCACTGTAAAAGATGCTGTTGTCGTAGGCTCTTCCGGAACTGTTATAATCAATGATCCGAACTTTGCAAAGCTGTTCTGCCTGCTCCATAAATGCAGAGATTCGACCGGGGTCTTCCACATGGAGTCCCATCTTGAAGTTCTGATAATCAGTACCGTTTTCTTGGGAATTGATGTAGGAGATGTTGAAGTTGAACCGATTGATCAGTTCCAGAATGCTGGTCACACTACCCGGAACATCCTCCAGTATAAATTCTATCAGTACAATGCTGGAATCAGAGGCTTTGTTTTGGAGATAACCGATTTTTTCCAGCTCCGCATCTGCTGCACGAATTTGGTCTTCTGTGCCTTCAACATCCAAAAACAACATATGAGAATCTACAGCTTTGTCATAGCTCACGCGGGTAATATTGATACCCAGTTCAGCAAAACATTTGCTGGCTTTCAGAAAAGCACCAATATGGTTGGGCATAGATGTTGCATATGTCTTTTTCATATTTCAATCACCTGATGTGTTATAGCGGGACAAGGGCAGTAATAACTGCCCCTGTCGTTTTTCAATTAAAGCTTATTACGCTGGATCTTGCCGGAAATAGTCTTGGGCAGGCTATCGCGGAATACCACAACGCGGGGGTACTTGTAGGGCGCGGTATTTTCCTTGACGTATTTCTGGATCTCCTTCTTCAGTTCCTCTGTTCCCTCTGTGCCCTTAGTCAGCACGATGGATGCCTTAACGACCTGGCCTCTAACGGGATCGGGAACTGCGGAAACACCACATTCCACAACGTAGGGCAACTCCATGATGACACTTTCGATCTCGAAGGGTCCAATGCGGTAGCCGGAAGACTTGATAACATCGTCGATACGGCTGACATAGAAGATGTAGCCGTCTTCGTCACGCCATGCAGTATCGCCGGTGTGGTACATACCGTCGTACCAAGCCTCATTGGTTTTTTCCTCGTCCAGGTAGTATTCCTTGTACAGACCGCAGGGAATATTCTTGTCGGTATGGATAACGATTTCGCCAACTTCGCCGGGAGCAACACTCTTACCTTCGGAGTCAACAATATCGATGTCGTACTGGGGAGAAGCCTTGCCCATAGAGCCCAGCTTAGGAGTAGTGCCTGCCAGGTTTGCGATGGTCAGGGTGGTTTCGGTCTGACCGAAGCCTTCCATGATCTCCAAACCGGTGGCTTCCTTGAACTTCTTGAAGACTTCAGGGTTCAGGGCTTCACCGGCGGTGGTCATGTGATGGATAGAGCTCAGATCGTACTTGGACAGATCACCACGGATCAGCATACGCAGCATAGTGGGCGGTGCGCAGAAGGTGGTAATGTTGTACTTGGCAAACATGGGCAGGATGTCATTTTCATCGAAACGATCAAAGTCGTAGACAAACACAGCGCCTTCGCACAGCCACTGGCCGTAGAGCTTGCCCCACAGGGACTTGCCCCAGCCGGTATCAGAAATGGTCAGGTGCAGGCCGTTGCGTTCGCAGCAGTGCCAGTACTTTGCGGTCACATAGTGACCCAGTGCATAAGTATGCTTATGGGCAGCCATCTTGGGGTTGCCGGTGGTACCGGAGGTGAAGAACATCAGTGCGATGTCATCGCCGCAGCCTGCATCCGCAGGACGATCCAGGTGACGGGTGAACAGATTGTATTCTGCATCCAGGTCATGCCAGCCTTCTCTGCTGCCACCGACCATGATCTTGGTAGTGACCTGGGGGCACTCTGCAGCAGCAGTTTCCGCCAACTCTGCAGTATCGCCATCAGCAGTACACAGAATTGCGCTGACACCGGCAGCATTGTAACGGTACACAAAGTCATGAACCTTCAGCTGGTTGGTAGCGGGGATGGCCACGGCGCCCAGCTTATGCAGGGCAACCATAGCAGGCCAGAACTGGTAGTGACGCTTCAGCACCAGCATAACCTTATCATTTTTCTTGATGCCCAGAGAGGTGAAGTAGTTGGCATACTGGTTGGACATATCCTTCATGTCCTTGAAGGTGAAACGGCGCTCGTTC
>JAFZDL010000054.1 GCA_017561205.1 Oscillospiraceae bacterium
ATGAAAAGAGATGACCAACCTATGGGATGCGTGCAAGATCCGGTATGCGCTGACCATATCGGTTAAAACAGAACAAGTCAGCATAAAATACTTTATATCCATTGGAGGTATCATTATGTTTGGACTTACTACCAGAAATAACAATCAGGGTCTGCGGACCTACAATCCCTTCCGTGAAATGGAGGAATTTGAAAAAGCTTTCTTCTCCAATCCCTTTGGCAGCTTTTGGGGCAATGCCGGCCTTGAGGAGTTTAAGACCGATGTGACAGATGAGGGCGACCACTACCTGCTGGAGGCGGATTTGCCCGGATTTGAGAAGAAGGATATTACCCTGGACATTCAGGGGAACACCCTTACCGTTCATGCAGAGCGGCACTCCAGAATTGAGGAGAAAGATCAGAAGGACAAGGTCATTCGTATGGAGCGTTCCTATGGCTCCTACACAAGAAGCTTCGATGTTTCCGGTGTGGATACCAATCACATCAATGCAAAGTACGATAACGGTGTTCTTCGCCTGACGCTTCCCAAGGCAGAACCCACACTTCCTGCCGGCAGGCGTTTGGAAATCGAATAACCGTCTCCTCGGGTCTGCTGCAAGTTCTGCGGCAGACCCGTTTTCATTTTTGCCGGTATTCGGTTAAAAAGCAAATGAACGCTCTGTAAGTCAGAGCTTGAAATTAAAGGAGGTTTTCTTATGAACTTTGGAAATTATACCCAAAAGTCATTGGAGGCCGTGCAAGGTGCTCAGCAGCTGGCTGTGCAAAACGGAAATCCCCAGCTGGAACAGATCCATCTGCTTGTTGCCCTTCTGCGCCAGGAGGGAGGCTTGATCCCGCAGCTGCTTAAAAAGATGGATGTTACGGTAGAAAGCTTTGAAGCGGCCGCCATAGCAGAACTGAACAAACTGCCTCGCGTCAGCGGAAGCCGGGAAGCAGACCGGTTCTATATCTCTTCGGATACGGATGCCACATTTACAGCGGCACAGGATCAGGCGCAGATCATGCACGATGAATTCATATCTGTAGAGCATATTTTCCTGGGATTGCTGGAAAGTGCCCGGGAAGGCGTTAAGCGGTTGTTTGATATGTACCGCATTACAAAGGAGGCAGCTCTGAAAGCGCTGCAGGGTGTTCGCGGCAACCAGAGAGTTACCACCGACAATCCGGAAGGAACCTATGATGCCCTTGAAAAATACGGTACGGATTTGGTCAAACGGGCACGGGAACAAAAGCAGGACCCGGTAATCGGCAGAGACGAAGAGATCCGGAATGTAATTCGGATCCTGTCCAGAAAAACAAAGAATAATCCGGTTCTAATCGGTGAACCCGGTGTTGGTAAAACGGCTATTGCGGAAGGACTTGCACAGAGAATCGTCAAAAAGGACGTTCCCAAGAGCCTTCAGGATCGTACCATTTTCTCGCTGGATATGGGTGCCCTCATCGCCGGTGCCAAGTATCGGGGTGAATTTGAAGAGCGATTGAAGGCTGTTTTGAATGAAGTGAAG
>JAFZDL010000055.1 GCA_017561205.1 Oscillospiraceae bacterium
AAATGGAAAAAGAGGAAGGCAGCACGCCTTCCTCTCAGCTTACGCTTTTTTCCAGCCTTACTCAGCCTTAGCTTCCAGGACCTGGCGGCCATTGTAGGTACCGCAAGCCTTGCAAGCTCTATGAGGCATAACGGGCTCACCGCACTTGGGGCAAACAGCCACACTGGGGGCGGACAGCTTCCAGTTGGAACCGCGGCGCTTGTCACGGCGGGCGCTGGACACTTTACACTTAGGGACAGCCATTTGAGACACCTCCTTGGTCAAACTGCTTTTTACAGCATTCTTTGTTTACTACTTATCGAGAAGCTGCCTTAAAGCAGCAAAACGGGGATCGAGCTCCTTCTGGCAAGTGCAGGGACCATCGTTGAGGTTCTTGCCGCATCTGCAGCAAAGACCGGCGCAGTCCTCTTTACACAGCAGCTTGGAATCCATATTCAAGACAAATATTGTCCGGATGATGTCATCCAAATCAGCAGTGTCTGCCTCCAGGGGGAAAACCCATTCATCTTCGTTCTCTTCGTTAGCAAGTTCTGAAACGAGCACCGCATCGATGGGAATCTCCACATTGCGGTCAAAATCAGACGCGCAGCGATCGCAGGTTCCGTGAATGCAGGTTTTGATCAAACCCTTCATCACAAGGACACCGGCAGTATTGCGCACCGTGCCGCTGGCCAGCACCGGCTCAGAAACCGGCTTGCTTGTGCCATACACAAGATCACTCAGATCCACGCTGACAGAGTAGGCTACGCTTTCACCGGGACGGTCTATAATTGAAGACAGATCCAGTCGCATAGTATCCCCCTCCTCACAATCGTGCTTAGCTATTATATAGGCAAATTCCCCGTTTGTCAAACATTATTTTTACATTTATTTGGGTTTTTTCAGAAAAATCTTCTCTGCGCCCAATCCATCGGCGCTTTCCCAAAAAAGACGGAATGCAGTGGGCAGGGCTATTTGCGCGTTGATCTCCTCAGCTGTCAACCAAAGATAATCGCCACCGCAGTTTGCCGTTTCCACATAAGCTCCACACATATCCCACTCTATATGGGTAAATATATGTTTTCGCTCCACTTGCATTAGAATTTCTTTCGGTTTTACTCCGATTTTCTCCACTTCCGCAAGTGTCCCCTGTATATTCAGTTTCGCCGGCACATTGGGAAACTGCCAAAGGCCTGCCAGCAGTCCTTTATTGGGTCGTTTTTCCAAAGCAAAACGACCATCACAGCATAGGATCAGTACTGTCTTTTGCTCTACCTTTCGTTGCTTAGTGGGAGATTTTTTCGGAAGACTTGGCGCTGTTCCTCTCTGATAGCCCAAGCAAAAAGCCTTGCAAGGGCAATTTTCACAATCCGGTGGGCGGTTTGGTCCGCAACGGGTTGCCCCCAACTCCATCAAAGCCTGGGTAAAGTCCCCTGCCCTGTCCGGATAGATTTTTTCCAATTCCTCACGGGCAGATTTCTTGAAAGCAGGATTATCGATGGGGGTATCATCGTCAGTAAGTCTGGACAAAACTCTCAGCACATTGCCGTCCACCGCCGGAGTTTTTTGATTAAAAGCAATGGAGCTGATTGCACCGGCAGTATAATCGCCAATACCGGGTAAATTCCGGATTCGGCTATACTCATTAGGAAATATACCATTATATTGATCTACGATCTGCTGGGCGGCTTTTTTTAGATTGCGTACCCGGCTGTAATACCCCAGGCCTTCCCAAAGCTTATGGAGTGCATCATCGTCGCAGTTTGCCAAAGCTTCAACTGTGGGTAGTTTTTCCAAAAAACGGGCATAGTAGCCCTTCACCGCCTCTACCCGGGTCTGCTGGAGCATGATCTCCGAAACCCAAATATGGTAAGGATCTTTGTCCTGCCGCCAGGGCAGTTCCCGGTGGTCGGCATCATACCAGGGAAGCAGTGCCCCCGGCAGCTTGGCAAGTATCGCATTTTTCGCCATCGGCACACCTCCCTTTCGCGTAATTATTTTACATCAAAGGCCGCTTTTATGTCAAGGCTGAAGACATTTAGAAAAATATGTGAAAATTCTGAAAAAAGGGCTTGCATTTTGATTCGGGATGTGTTATTATACTTTGGCACTTGAGAAAAGTGTGGTATGCGCCGGTAGCTCAGTTGGATAGAGTGACTGGCTACGAACCAGTAGGTCAGGGGTTCGAGTCCCTTCCGGCGTACCAAATAGTGCAAATCCGAACCCTGTGTTCTTCGTGAAAGACTGTTTTGGATTTGTAATCGAGATTGAGGATGTGGGGTAACCCGCATCCTCTTTTTCTATGCAAAATGCCCCTCCCTGGAACAGATCCAGAGAGGGGTTTCTTACGTGCATCTTTTGGAGAAATATGCACGTTAGGTTTTCTTTTCGTGCTGGGTACCGAAGTAGAAGGCAATGACTGTTGACACGATCATCAACACATTATCTGCGCTGATGGCACCTTTCAAGGCCAGTACTGCGAACACTGTGATAACCACCAGAGTAACGATGGTCTTCACTTTTACCAAGTTCGCAAGATTCTCAGTTAACTTCTTCATTTACTATCTCCGTTTCCGTTGGGTTTATGAAACTGCTCCAAATCACTGATCCTGTGGTTGATTACCTTGATCTGCTCTTCAACCACCGGCATTCGTTTGGCAAAACCGTTATGCTCCCGGACCTCCCGGGTCAGCTCTTCCATTTGAGCCTTCATAACAGCCTGGGCAACCTCTTGGCTTTTCTCACTCTTCTTTGCGGTGGATCTGCAGGTAACCACTACGCCGATCAGTGATAGGCTGCCAGTGATCAGTGCCACAACAATGGCTTCACTCATTATCACACCCCCTATACCCGAGTGCATGACGGAGCTCCGCCATCCGGATATCCCACCATTTCAACCGCTGGCTGCAGGGTGTGTCGCACCAGTCACGGCAGGGACACTCCAAGCAGGGATCCTTGTCCATCACCGGCCGCTCGTGGGGAAGCTCATACTGGAAGTGTTCTCTCTTACCGCGAAGATCCATTGCATACCACGCAAAGCGATTGAATGATTTCCAAGCTTTTAGAAACCATCGGCGGAAACGATCGCAGTTATCACATGCAAAATCGGTCTTAGCTAAATCACACCCCCGACATGGGCATTTTTTGCTATAAATACACATACATATACCTCTTAGCCTAAATGCCTATGTCATCGCCGGCATATAGTTCACCACTGTACCGAAAAGAATTGATTATGCCAATTACCCGGTTGTATACGAGCTGAAGAGCTTCTTCAATAGAGTTGGCACCTTGCCAGTCGAGGTAGTCAGGAGAGCCCGGAACATTCTCGGAATCGATATGGAACAAGTCACATAGAGCAGTTACATTCTCAAGATACCGTTGCATTTGTTCGTCCGTTGGCCAGCTATCAGCTGAAAAAATACCAGGAGGCCCCCAGTCAGTTTTGGTGGCAAGTTTAGGATATAGGTCAAGTTGGGTAGCTAAAATACAGAGATCCGCAACTGCCTGCTCTACGCGGTTTAAGTCCGTATACCGATACCGCCCTTTTGCATTGCCCAAAAGAACATCTTCTTCTGTTCTGTCAGTAATAAATTCCATTAGTACATTCCCTCCGTATCGCCAGAGTAAAGTCGACCGGAATATTGATATCCGTCGTAATTGAGTTCAACACCCAGTATCGTTACCGATGCGGTATGGCCAGTGGGGGTAAGGTCGCTTTCCATAGATGTGATATGTCCCTGAAGCAGTTCTCCCCAAGGGTTATCCGATGTTACTTTTTGCCCAGCTCGCTGTGTGGAGACAACTACCTCCTGTGTCAGGGTCTGACGGAATTGGGATATATCATAGAGTCGCTTCAAAACGGCAGCAACATTTCCGCTATGCACAAGAGTAGCTTCCTCGGCGGCAAACACATTGTTTCGCTCAGATGCTGTTGCTTCTGTATTTCTCTGGCTGTAACGGACCGTACTATGTATATATTTCTTTCCGGTCAAGGTCACTTCGCCGGCTGCGGTAATTGTTACCCAGTTCGCTCCGCTTCCGGTAATTGTACCTCCGGTAATGGCGTAACTATGATGTGGATCTGTGAAGGTTACCAACACTTCATTACCGTTAATGGTTTCTGCATCCATCAGCGTTTCAACCTCGGAGGATTGAGAGAACTTGTGAGCGACAACCTCCACTTTGGCTATTCGCGGCTCTGTTTCTACTTTGCTGCCTTGGAATATATTGGTCTTTGTGAATGGTGCAGAGATTTCAGAAGGTAACGGCACAATTCGAATGGCATTACTGCCTTGAGTGGTAATAATTGCCCCAATAGCAAAGGCCAACTGTTGTAGAGCTTCCCGACGGGTGCAGATCGGCAGGTATCCGGTAATAGTGATTTCGGCAAATTTGTTGTGGAGTTCAAAGTTGAATCCATCCAAGATATCTTCAAGCACCGATATAATAGGGGCAGCATTATAAATACCACCAAGATAATCTCCTTCTAGCAAGCCAATGGCGGACTGACAAGAGAATGTGTAGTATTGCTTTGCCTGCCTGCTGCTACCAGTTATGTAGTGAACGGCATATAGGTTGCCATTTTGATACAGTTCCATCTGCTGATTTTTTTGGGGAATCAGCGTGCGCTCTTTTCTGTCGTGAATATTGATCTGCATCGTATCTACCGTTAATTCACTTAAGGAGGGATCTATCTCGTTAACAATGTGAATGGATGTGATTTCTTCTTGGTTAAACCAAACGGTTTGACCAATTTCAATTCTTTGAACCTTTGCAAAATGCCCGGCATAGTTTGTCTTTCGCAGTTCGATGGTTACTTTATCGAACCCATCGACAGCCTTTTGGATTGTCCAGTGAGCTTCAGTAGGATAAGAGGTCTCCTGTGTGATAATCGATGTTCCATCGTACCAGGACACACATATTTCTGTACACCATTCACCAGAGCTGGGAGAAAAAGTAATCGAAATGCCAGTGGCAGTATACTTTTCAGGGAAGGATAAAGTGATTACAGGAGGCACCTCGAATTCAGCAGATCCGTCAGTTTCACCCAGGACGGCTAATCCCAAAATGGCTTGACCCAACACAGCGGAATCGTTAACAGAAACCTGTGTGCTCCAAAAGCCGGTTTTCATATTAACCGATGTGGTGCGTCGGCTCCCATCCAACGGCCATCCTTCCGGCTCCAATGTAGCATAGGCCACATCTTTGGTGCCGGAAGCGACCATATTCATATCGGTGAAGGGCTGCCCTTGCCCTTCGACCTGGGCAGCCTCCTGTGCACCTTCCGGAACATCAAGGTACTTCACACTTAAACTCATGGCTTCACCTTAGGTCCCATAGCAATGAAGTTTACTGTAATTTCTCCCCAATGGGCCGTTTTGGCAGAGACCAGTTTAAGATCCTGTTCGCCACTGGTTACATACATTCTTTGGGAAAGGAGATCCTGTCCGTAGGGGAATGTGCACACATGGCTTGCAACAGGCTTGGAAATAGCTTCCCAAAATGCGTCCAAAGCTGTAGGATCCTCGCTCTTGCCTCGAACCGACATGGTGTAATTGTAAAAAGTACCAACGGTATCGCGATACATCTCCCCGTCCATAGTACGGCCGGTTTTATCTGTGTCCAGCACAGAGAATTTTCGCGTAAGCTTTGTAACGTCTACGTTATAGCCCACACCGTTAATGGTAAATAGATGATTATCTGCCATTAGAGACTACCCCTCCTTAAGATATTTGTGCCAACACGGCGGTTCTCCTTCTCTAGTACCGGTTTTAACAAGCGACCCAGCTGTGCCAAATCACCGGTAAAGTAAAGGTTGAAATCAAATCCCATCTCTGCCAACGCAGATACGATTGCAGCGGAAATAGTATCGCCTAAATCTCCCAGCACTTCTGCCATTGTTTCCTGCAGTAAGGATTTGGGAGCGGCAATCTCCGGATTGCTTTTGGCGCCGGGATATTCACCCATCATTGCGAGGGTTGGCTGCGTGATAACACCACCGTTGGCAAGCATAGGGATTTGGGGAGCAGTGATTGTACTCAAATTAAAGCCGAAGGTTTTGCCACCCAAAATAGGCACCCAATCCGGTACATCCCATTTCAGCTTGTTCATTGCACGGATGATGGTATTGATACCGTCACAAACACCGGAAATCAGACCGTTGATAAAGCCAATGACGCTGTTAATGGTTCCTTTTATGCCATCAACAATTCCATCGAAAATACCTACAATACCGTCCCATGCTCGCTCCCAGTCGCCTGTAAATACACCAGCAACAAAGTCGACAACACCACTGATAACATCGATAACAGTACCAACAACAGTGCTAATGATATTTCCAATAAACTCGAAAGTAACGGCCACCTTTTCCTTCCAGTAATCAAATACTGGCTTCACTACCTTCCAAACTGCACCGATGATCTCACCTATGCCAGAGATGATGTTCTGAATTTTATCTCCCTTTTCGGTAAAGACCTTAGCCAGTTTTTCAAAAATGCTTTTCAAACCGTCCAAGATTACCATAGCGGTATCTTCGATAAATTTGATAACTGGATCAAGGCCTTCCATAAGACCATCTAAACCGTCTTTAACAGGCTTGAGAATGGCAGACAAAGCATCAAATTCCGCGGTAAATACATCCACAGAAGCCGGTATTGCATCTTCAATTACCCACCCGAGAATCGGTTTCATAACGGTGTCATAGACCTCTGCCAAGGTTCCGCCTACAAGTTCTGCGAAATCCCATACAGAATCCCACAGTCCTTGCAAAGAGGTAACAGATGCAGAGAAATCAATGCCTTGCAAAGGAATGAATTCGCTGGTAATTCCGGTAATCAAATCCAGTATGCCGTTGAAGCCTGCAGTCAAAGATGTTTTAAATTGCTCCCAATCGATGTTAAAGAAAATGCTGGAAATACCGGAACCAAAACCACTTCCAACAGACTTCCAATCCACTTCCGAAAAGAAGGTACCAATAGATCCAACAAGAGTGTTAAGGGCATTGCTGATCGTGGATCCAGCAAGACTGAAATCCAGATTTTGAACAAATCCGTTAATTCCTTGTGCAATTCCAGAAATCCAAGTAGACGCCTTCTGCTGAATACTGGGCCAATTAATGGAACTTAGGCAACTGTTCAGTTTTTCGGATACAAGGGCACCTACATTGCTCCAGTTGCCTCCCTTAACGGATTCCATAACAGAATCGAGGAAAGAACTTTGACCTTGGAAATTAAAGTTAGGTTCTACTTCTGCAGCACCGCCGCCCCCACCGGGACTATCGTTACTGTCAAGTTTCTGTATCTCATCGAAGCCAGCGAGAGAACCCATAGCTTTCTTGGCTGCTCCGGCCGTGCTCTGGATCTTCTTTGCGGCACTGGACATGGAAGACACCGTTTTTCCGGTGAAGAAGGAGATCAGCCGGGTTAAGTACGAAAGGACCGTAGCTGCCCCGTTGGCCAGAGCCGTAAGAGCAGGTGTGAGCATTTCCACAATAGGCTGTGCAGCTGTCATAGCCGCACCCTTTAGGTTGGCCAGTGCATCCTTCATTTGCGAGGATGAACCGATAGCGGTACCGAGATAGTCGGTCATTTTCCTCAGTGCAGAGCTCAACAGGTTAAACACCAACGCTCCGGAAATGATGCTCTTCAACCGGGTACCAAAGCGGCCTGCAGATTTGCCTGCAGAGGAAAGCTTGCTCTTAATGCCGGTTACGGCCTTACCAAAACCGCCAGCCATTTTCTTTGCACCGGAAAAAGCTTTGGAAAACGCATTCTTCATACGAGCAGCGGACTGCTCGTGAGCCTTTGCGGCGGCTTGTGCAGCCTTTTGCTGGGCAGCTTCATTCTTCCTTGCTTCTCTCTCTTGTGCGGCAGCAGCCTGCTGGGCGGCTTTCTGGGCAGCAGCGGAAGCTTTCTGCGCGGCTGCCTCTTGCTTTGCTTTCTCCCTGGCTTCTGCTTGGGCAGCCTTCTGTGCGGCCGCTTCCTCTGCAGCAGCCCTTTTCTGTGCGGCAGCCTGCACTTCGATGGCAAGACGATCCTGGGCGGCTTCAAGCTGGGCCATCAACTTTTCCTGCTCAGCAAGCAATTTCTGCGTGGCTTTGCTTGCGGGATCAAAGGCACCGCTATACCACTGGCCGTCCAGTTTATAGGTTACGGCATCAAAAGCCTTTTCCAGCTGTGCCACCTTAGACTGGGCAATAGCAACAGATTTGCTGAAGGACTGCCCGATGGTGTTTTCTACCTGCTGTCCGCAGGAAGTGGCACTGGAAGCGGCAGCCTGCACGGCCTTCTGTGCGGCGTCTGCAGCTTGGGTGGCTGCTCTGCTTGCGCTGGAGGCGGCAGAGGTAGCAGCCTTGGTTGCCTTTGCAACAGCTTTTTCTACTGCCGCGCTGATAGCCTGCTCCATTCCAGCAAAAGATTTCTGTGTTGTGGCTTGGGCCTTTTCAGCCATAGCCTGCACTTGTTTATCAACAGTATCCCTGACAACCAGGTCAAGGAATACCGAACCTACGCTACCATCAGCCACTCTTTCCACCTCCAAACGCACTTGCGAGCATTCTTTCCAGCTGCTTCATTTGCTGTTCCATATCCTCTGTGGACTGCTGCGACATTCTCTGTGCCTTAAAGGCATTCCAGTCTGCTCGGATCTGTCGCTGCCAGGTCGAGAATTGGGAAATTACTTTTTGATCTGTTTCTGTTCGCACTGCCACAACACGGCCCAACGGCGTATCGTCCATCAAACCACTAACCAGCTTGGACCATTCCGAGTATGACAGATTCCCCTGTTGGCTCGGAAGGATCCCATATTGAGTGGCAATGCTTTGCTCGATCAGAACTTTGTCAAATTCCTGATCGTAGGCAGCATCTTGGATGTTATTTCTCTTGGTCCTGAAATCGATCAGCAATCACATCGGCATCTTCACCGGTGACTGCTGCCATAACCAGTTCAAACATCCGCTGGTAAGCCTTATGGGGCATATTCATATCGTCGATTTCTTTTGCAGCTTTGGGACCCAGAGCAAGGGTCAAAGCCTCGGAAATGCTGCCGTAGGGATCATCGGCGATGTTCTTGGAAATCTCCTGAATCTTCTTGACGGTCTTTACCCGATCATCTACAGGATAGACCTTATCACCGATGCGGATCTCGGAGGTCTCGGTCAGCAGCTTATTATCGAGGGTGTACATCTTACCCATAGTTGTTATCTCCTTTCACGAGAAACCCCCACCCCGCCCAGGGGTGGGGGCATAGTGTAGAATATTGAGCAGCCTTAAGCCGCTGCGGGGGTGTATTCGGGCTTGCCGTTGGACATAATGTCTACTTCCAAAGCAGCCACATTGCGGCTTTCACCGCTGCCGGGGTTGGTAACGCTAACCACGCAGGGGAAGGTCAACTTTGCACCGCTGGGGAACTCCCACTCGAAGTAGCCCTCGCAGTCTGCGCCGGTCTTCCATGCTTTGTTGGCAATGTAGTCGTTGCCAGTATCGCCAACGCACCGCTTGCCGGACAGGGAGATGGTCAGCGCCTTGCCGGTTACCATGCGCTTCAGCCAGCCTTCGGCTTCCATGGGGCTCCACTCTTCCACATTGCCATCGATGGAAACAGAGAAGTTTTCCATTTCGGCGATGGTATTCACCGCTTCGGCACTGTCGCCGATCTTGAACTTGTTCTTAAAAACAGGGTACACGCCAGTCATTCATTTCACTCCTTCATATAGGTGATAGTAAGATTGATGGTGTACTCAAACACGCCATCTCCGCCCCGTCCCATAGGCACAGGACCCGAGCTGGGATCAACAAAGGAAACTGTAGCACCGTCCATAACGATGTCTGTGAGGCCGTAGAACAGCTCCCACAGAGCATGTGCCTGCTTTTCCGCAGCAACTTGGCTCTTTCCCCAGCGAAGCAGCAATCGGACATACAGGGTGCCGTGCTTGGTGCATTCAGCACCGCCAAGGGCAATGTGGGTCCGCCCGGCAGGATTGCCGGGGTACACACCCAGAAAACGCTCTGCATTTGCATCGACCGCACCCAAGCGGATACAACCGGCAAACTCAGGAGCTTGTGCCTTGATCCAGTTCTTCACTTGTTCTGTGATCATTTGCCTAACCTCGCTCTCAGTTTGAGATGGTATGTATCGAGTAAGAAGCTTTCATTCGCTCCACCGGGGAGCCAGGGAGAAAGCCAAAGACCTTGGGCGTTGGGGTTGTTGACAGTTTGGAAGTTGTATTCCGGATGGTGGTACATCTTCCGAGCATAGGGTGTATCGGTCAACAATGCAGTATGGATATCGTCGCCTTCTATCCGCTGCTCCACGCTCGTATGCTTTTTCTGCATATCGCCATTATCAAATGGCATAACTTGTGCAGTGATGACTTCACCGCGCAGTGCAGAAACTGTCTCCAATGCCGCATCCATAGCCTCACGACGAAGGCCGTCCAATGCGGATAGATTAAGCTTTAGTTCAGCACGGGGCATATCACATCAGCTCCAGCTTCGTGTAATTTACAGTTCCATCCGGATTGCGGCACTTAGTTCCTTTATGGATGTTCCATTTAGCACCGTAGATCTCTACGGTACCAGCTAAAACATCCACTTTGGGAGCAATATCACCGGTGAACAGAGCAACGCCGCCCAGTTGTATCAGCCGGCGTTCTGCATCCAATACCTGCCGGGGATTATCCTGCCAGTTACAGCTTATTTCGAGGGTTGCAGCCACGACAGGAGCGCAATCTTCCCCTTCACCTGCAGTCAGAATGACCTTGCAAGGGGTGTTGCACACTCCCGGTGGCACCAAGCACGGCCACATCAGGGGATCAGCCGGGTGGCAAGACCCGACTGCCTCAGCTGCTGCATGACTGCCTGGTTGGTGGTAACACCGCCCTGTGTTACCACCTTTGAGGCATCGAAACTCATACTTACGCCGTTAATACCATAACTGGAAAGCGGACTATTCAAGAGATCTCCATAGGTTAAGAGAAATTTTGCGTGCAAACACACTGCTTTTTTTACCTTCTCCTGTTGGAACTCCGTTAGATTGTCAAAACCAATCTTGCGAATACGTCCGTAGCAAAGAGCGTCTATAGCATCACTTGCTAGTTGCAGGCAATTACCGATAAGCTCGCCTTTGATGTTTTCACCGAAAACATACGCACCGGAGTCATTTAGGTAATAGTCAATGCCGGCGTAAGCTTCCCTCATTAGGCTACCTCGGTATTGATGTCTACATAGACACTGTCAACCTTGCCGGTCTTGCCGTTGGGGAAGGTGAACACATCGGACAGCTCACGCTCCTGGTACAGATAGCCATCGCCCTCGGTATGAGAACCGGGATTGAAGTAGTACACGGAGCTGATCTTGGGCACCAGCTTGGTGGTCACAGGGGTAGCGACCAGCACATTGATCTTGTGGGCACCTTCAGCGGGCACAAAGCCGCCATCAGCGGAATCGAAGTTGAAGGCATCGTAGAACACCTCATCATCGATGACTTCCATGACAGGAACACCGTCGATAGAGGTGATACGGGTCTCCAGACCAGTGCCGCCGTCAGCCACGGTAGTGACCTCAATGGTACGGGTGAAGTCGGGGCTCTGCTCCAGTAGATCCATGATGAAACTGGCCACGTAGCAGATCAGGGCACCCTTGGACTTGTATAGCTTCAGCTTGCCGGCGCCGATCATTGCCTTCAGCTTGCCGTAGACATTCTCCTTGGTCCAGTCACCTGCAGCAGTGGAGCTGTGGTAACCATCCAAGCCCTTGGCAGTCGTAGCGACCTTGGAGAAGAACAGGGCGTCCTTTTCGGGAGCAGACTGGGTCTGGGTGAAGGTGTGGGCGATGTTCTGAATGGAGGCGGTCTGGTTGCTTTCATCCACATCGGCCTTATCCACCAGGAACTCGATGTCACGGTCGTGCATCAGAGTGAAGGGGTGGTCGGTCTGGGTGAACTTACCGCGGTTCCAACCGCCATCACGGCTGTGGCTCTTAAAGCCGGAGGTAGCCATGCTGGTGAAGTGGAAGGTCCGCGCATCCAGGAAACGGACATTGTTGGTGATGAAGGGAGTACACAGAGTGTTCTGGCTGATGATTTCCAGCAGTTCAGGCTCCCATCTTTCTGCGTAGTTTACAACATTAGACATAGTGTTATTTCATCCTTTCTTGAGTGATTTACTTAAAACGGTTCCACCGCTTGGAATTACCGCCGGACTTGTCGCCGGACTTCTTGCCACCGGAGCTCTTGTCGGGATCTGCGCCCAACTTAAAGCCACCGGCACCGGACTTCTTGCCATCAGATCCGGAAGCCTTCCACTCAGGGTGGCGCTTCAGAACATTGGCCATTGCCTTGGTGACACCGGCTTCCGTGAGATCGCCTTCCTTTTGAGCTTCTGCGGTTGCCAAGATCACGGCATCGCCGACCTTGGAGGGATCTACGCCGGCAGCATAGGCTGCCAACTGACCACGTGCCTCCAGCAGTTCGGTCTGCAGCTGTGCTTCACGCTCGGAGACCTCATCGCCAGGAGCAGGAGCAGCAGGAGCCTTTGCAGGCTCATCCTTCGGCTGTTCTGCATCCTCGGGCTTCTCTTCCTCGGGCCTATCTTCGTCCTTCTTGGGATCCTCAGCCTCCTCCGGCTTTTCCTCGGAAGGCTTGTCTTCAGGGTTGCCCTTATCCTCGGGGGTTTCCTCAGCGGGCTTCTCTTCAGGCTTGCCGTCCTTGGGAGTTTCCTCTGCAGGCTTCGGATCTTCCTCGGGTGCGGCCGGAGCCTTGCCCTTAGTCTCTTCTTCCTGCTCGGGAGTCTTCTTAGACTTGCTCATTGTTTTTCATCCTTTCTGTGAGATTTGTATAACATAAACCCGCTGAAGCGAGCATGTTTACTGGTGGGGGTTGACACAAATCAAAATGCTGTGTATAATATTTACAGAGCTGATCGTCGTCGGTTTATTCTTCCTTGTGGAGATGTGATGGCGTGTCGGCTCTATTTTTTATGCCTTTTTGTACACCTTTTCGATTGCCCGGTCACGGATAATAACGATTTCATCCACGAATTGTGTTTCTGTATCAGTAAACACTTTTTCAACTTGGGAAAGAATCGTCTCTGGATCCAAATTAGATATCGTTACATCGTAGATGATTTTTCTAGTTTGTCCGCTGCACTTTTTAGCCGGGTTCAAAATCGGGTCTTTACCAGGCGGCACCTTCTTCAGGGTCTTTAAGTCGTAATAGCTACCGTTAAATAAATAGTCCGGTGTGCGCACGCCCTGCGGGAAGTTAACCTTCGGAACCATATACAATTCTCCGCCGACTTCTCTTTCGAGGAGTTCGGCGATTTCTTTTTCATAGTCCGAGTATTCCAGCTTTACGCGACGGCCGTCAACCTGGTATGTAACGCCGTTAATCGTAACGCTTTGAAGGTCTTGTACAGGATGGCTGTTAGGTACTGCATCCGGGTACCAGTTTCCAGTGATATCATGATATCGTTTTGGAGGTTCTGCAGGTGCAGCCGGTTCCGGTGCTGCAGGAGCCGGTGTAGGCTCAGCAGAAGGTTTGTCCACAGGGGGGTTATCTGCAGTCTTATACAGCTTTTCGGTGGCGTCCACTTTTGCTTTCGGCGGTTCTGCCGGTACGATATCTTCCTGCACTGGTTTGGCAGACTTTGCAAGGTCATTACGCTCACGCCATGGATCCCGCCGCAGCACATCGCCATTTTTCTTCACGAATTCTCGCAAGTCAGCCTGCGCTGCACGGACCCTTGCCTTTGCGGCTTTCTGTGCTTCCGGATCTGTAAGACCTTCGGCCTGTCGCTTTGCTTTACGAACCTTTCGCTCCAACGCCCGCTGGGTCTTCTCCAGCTTGTTTATGCGCTCGATCTCCTTCACATCCATAGGCTTGGGCATTGTGGAAACACCCTCAATCCATGTGGTGATCGTGTGCCGGCAGTTAGGATGGAACAAACCACCTTTGATGGCCACTGAAAGAAGCATGTACTGCCTGCCGTTCCGGCTGATACCGAAGCTACCAGTCCGGGGACCATTATAGGTCTGGAATACATCATCGATGTACACACGGCCCTGCCACGGAAGGCAGGTATCAGAGCAGGCACCATACTGGCTGACAAGAACGGTATCAATGCCCATCCGTTCTCGCTGCTTCGCTTCACCCATAAGCATTGCCCGGGTGTTGCAGGTACGCAGAGCCATTTCTGCATAGCTGGCTATGTTCACAAGCCTGCCATTTGAGTATCGGATACAGTTAATACCCTGAGCAAGAAAATCCGCGGTAGCTTCGTCCACGGCTTTGTGCATACTCATTCCGCCGGCATTCATGGCGGTAGCGGTACGGAGGATGGTCTTGCGGTACACGTCGCTCATATACCGCAGGCAACCTTGCTTCACCCGGACTTCGTTATTCTGCATCTCGTGGATCAGTGATTCCAGTTTGGGATCAGAAGACCCAAAGAAGCTATCGGCACCGCCTTCAGCATACTGCTCACGCAACAGCTTTTCAGTTTCCTCCTCAATGGTAGGCATATACTCACCGAGGATTTTTTCATTTTCACGGCGAAAGCGGCGGACATCCCGCAGTTTTGCGGACTGCCACGCTTCCCAGTGTTCCGGAACACCGTCTTTGCCGCCTTCGTCCTGTTCCTGCCTGCGGTGGCGCATAAGATTCCGCTTGAGGGAATTGATCAGGTGAAGCTCCAGCTGTTCAAAGAGCTCAACGATCTCTTGGATTGTCATACTCCGGTACCGACATCAGGCTCAGGAAGCTCCGTAATGCCGCGTTCATAGCGGATTCGGGCAACCTCCTGTTTCTTCCATTCATCATCCTTAGAGGATCCCCACAGCTCATCCACCTGTGCTTCGATGCTCATAACGCCACTACCGGCAGCACTACCAACGGTCTGCACACGGCTGTCAAAGTCGGGAGCACCATACTCACCGAAGGTCACTGTTGCGTTATAGGTGCCGGCCGTGCCACCGCTGAGAATATCCTGGGCAGCAAGCGCGATCTGTGCAACCTTGGGTAATGCTTCTTCCAACGCACTGGTAATGGCATTGCGGGTAATACCGGTAACATCCTTCTTTTCCCGTTGTGCCTCCGCACTGGACATCTTGCCCACGTCGATACCAAGTGTGGCAGGGCTCATAATGCCCTGCAGACACATATTCAGTGTGGCGGTATAACTGGCAAGGAAGGCTTCATACCGGATCTCCGGCTGAATGGTTTTGATTTCATCCTGTGCGTTTTCTTTGTTGGAGGTTTCGATAGCCACAAAATGGCTGCCAAAGCTATTAGGCTTTTGCAACGCACCGGTTTTGGGATCCTTAGGAATGAGGGATTCCGGTATGTACTTCTGTACTCTACCGGAACGGACCGCGTCCAGCCACTGGCTGATCACTTCATCATGAGCGTCGAATGCATCATTCTTGCGGTCATAAATGGACTGTCCACGACCTCGCCACCGGGAAGATGGCCAGAACCGCATAGGAACCGCCAACATAAAATCACCGTTGAATTCCACAGGCTGAAGATCGGCAGTGCTCTCTTCTGCATCCAAAGGCAATTCGTGGTCATTCTGCATCAGCTTATATGTAATGTCCCCCGGCTTGTAGATCTCTTTGAGGATCCGTCCGCGCTCTCCAACAGCAGAAAGGAAATGTATCTCCTGCACACGGCCATGGCTGTACACATATTCCACGCTATCAGCGCCCCAGTACTCCAGAATGGGAGAAGAAGAAATATTGGTATCTATGTTCAGCTTGAAGGCACCATCGCCGGTAACAAGTGTTTCAGCAATCGCATTGCTGATCAGTTCGGGGAGCTTGTTCTCTTTGGCGATCTGCTCCCATTCTCCTTTGGCTTGCTCATCGCCGTCAAAGTCAATATCGTCAAGGTCAGCCGCTACCAGTGCAACAAAGGTATCAACCATGATACCGGGCAAACCGCTGTGTGCTTTCCGGATAGATTCATCCTGCGGTGCTGCCGCCCAAAATCTTGCGTTGCACACGGCATCTTCTGCCAGTGCCTTGAAAAGCTGATCCAGCTCGGAAGCGTCACCGCGATACCAAATCCGGTTACGCATAACATTGGTTTCAAAACTGATAGGCTCACGGATCGTAAACCCTTTGGCACTTGCCGGCTGAATTTCCAGCCAGTTACGAATCATACTTTTCACCCTCTCCATGATTCTCATTTGTTGATTCCTCCGATCTTATCCTTGAAGGGCAACCATGCATACTGGCAACTGTTAATGCAGTGATCGTTGCCGTCCTCCGGCTCATACTTATCTTCCTTCCAACTGTACAGGTCCAGCTCCTCCAGTAGTGGTGTGCAGGTATCAAGAATCAGGAAATCACTGTGAGCCATCCAACCGGACTGCAGCTGTATGCGGTCAATGATCTTCGTTTTCTTCCACGCAGCGAGGAAGTTGTATATGCTGCCGGTCTGCCGCTTGTACTTCTGGCACTCCAGGATCGTTGCTTGGTCTGCAGAATCAATGAAATTATCCTTAGAGAATCCCCACCGTGACCGGTTAACCTCAAGAAACTGCTCATACAGTCGAGGTAGGTCACTTGGCGTCAGCGGGGTTTGCAGATCCCTGTTGTTGTATGTTACTGCGTCCAGTACAATCAGCTTTCTGCAGGCAGTAATGCCACAGAAGGTAAAAGCGAATGTGTCTTGCGACTGCTGACTGTAAGCGGTGTCCAAGCCTGCTGTGAATATGTCAAAGCGAAGAGGGTTATTTTCATCACCCATTTTTGCTCTGAGCCCGTCTAAGGTGATTATGTTCTTGGGCTGAAGGTCAAAGACCAAGCCGGTTGCACGGCCGCGCAGACCCTGTATTTTGTTCTTGTAGAGCTTACTGCTCTTTGGAACATTGCTGATGATCTGTTGTTTCTTAGCAGGTGTCAGTCCCAGGTTGTGGTCAAAAGAAAAGAACCAATGAACCCAGTTCGGCTTTGCCGGCTGATTTAACTGTGCAAGAAGAGCAGCAGGCGTTTCGTGCTCCCACTCCGGAAGCGACCGGCTGCAGTTGATGTATTCCCGGTATACCGGAAGGTTGGGATCGTCAGGGTTCAGCGTGGCCATCAGATAGTCGCAACGCATGACTGTCTCACGCACATACTCGATATCTGCAATGTTGATCTCATCGATGTACAGGCAGCCATACTGACCGCCCAGTGCTTTTTTCCATCTGGTCTTATTGTCGTAGCCCAGCACATAGATGATCTTCAAACCATTTTCGGTCTGGAACGCAAGGTGCGGAAGGGAATGCTCTCCACGGCCTCCTCGGTAATAGGTCACCAGATCTCCAAAGTCATCGAGAATGCCAAGCTCCTTGGTAATGATGTTCTTCTCGACTGTGCCCAGATCCAAGCCGGACAGGATATGTATCTTCTTGGGGCTCTCAGCCACCTTCAGCATAAATTTGAATAAGCCGACAGTAGTCTTGCCGGCTGCGGTTGTGCCTTCCAGGAACTCTACAGGAGCATCACACCGTAAAAATGCTTTGTACTTTTCGGACAGCAGCAGATCAGCCACTGACATCACCTCTCAGCTGTGCAAGCACATTGCTGAGCTGACCAGTATTAAGGCTGCCACTCACATGCACCTTATCGCTGAACATTCCCAGATGCTTGCCTATCAGCTCCAAGGCTCGGAGGGCACCCTTGCTGTCAAACTGATACATGCCGGTCTCTTCCATCTCCTCGGTCGAAGGATCGTACCGCATAACCGGGGTAGGCTCACGGCAGCACTTATAGGTTTCAAGGAGCTGCAGCACCACATAATCCTGACTGATAGCCAAGCGGTCCAGCTGATCCTTCTGCAACTCATGCACGCGTGCGAGAATGTTAGCATTTGTTAGCAATTTTGAAGCAGTTACTTTGGCACTTTCTTTTTTGTAACCGGCACGGACAGCGGCCTGCGTGCCGTTGTAATCCACCACATACTCCTGGCAAAATAGTTCTTGCCGTTTCTTTAATTCGGTCATTGGTTTCTGCATCTCCTCTCTGATAGAATGATCCGGCTTACGGTGCCGGGAACCGCTTTTTCAGGTCCCTACTGTGCAAGGGCTTTCATTGGCGGAACGAGCTGGACTCGAACCAGCACACCGAAATCCATCGGTGAACGGAGTAGCAATCCGCTGCAGTACCTGTTATGCTTACCGTTCCATGTATAAGGCAGGATTTTCACCTGCACGGATTCCGAGGGCAGTGTTGCAGCACATCCGTCGTGGCCCATCTTGAAAGGAGGTCCCCATATGGAAAAAGAAAGAAAGCAATATACTTGGTGCCAAAAACTGCGGCACAGCAGAAAAAAAGCAAGAGACCGGCAGACACCAGCCTCTTGCGAAATTTTCTTTATAATATGCTACCACAGGAAAACGGAAAAATCATCCGGTATTTTTCCGCTACTCTGTCACGCATCCATACAGGCTTCTGGTGAACTTTTCCAGAGCCTTGTTCCTGCGTTCGTATACTGCGGATCTCTCAATGCATAGCTTCTCACAAAGCATATCCGCACCATTCTTCCGTGGGTGAATGAAGAAGGTGTCCAAGAGCAAGTACTCTTCTTCTGTCATAGCTGATAGCGCCATGTTGATGGCAGCTACAGTTTTCTTTGCTTCCTTTAATCTGTGTTCCAATTCATCTCGATACACAATGGCAGAGAGCTGAGTGTCATTATCGGCAGGGATCTTCTTATATACTTTCGCGGGGTTGTTAGTGCGAATTCTGCCAACAATCATCTTCTGCCGTTCAATGAGATCCGGAAGACTTTGGAGCGACAAACATACTTCTTTGTATGTACGCAGCTCTTTTATTGCAACTGCCTTCCAGTCGATTTGGCTCATCCGGATCCACCTCCTTTACTATTCTTGTGAATTTCCACAACGGGCTGTTCTGCGATCAGCTTCGGCAGAAGTCGCCGCAACACATCATTACCACCGCGCATCTGATCATAGGACCTTGCTCGGTATTCCAGCTTGTTGAGATCGGCCAGCAGCTTGTCCATCGAAATAAAACGCTCTGTCCTGCTATCCCATAGAACCTTGAGATCGTAGCCACTTCGTATAAAATCAATTGTTAGCTGATGATTGATACCGTTACCAATGCAAGTGTAGATTCCCAGGTACTGCTTTTCAGTGAAGGCCTTGCCCAGCAGCTTGTTCATACCCTTAAGCATATACCTCCGGAAATTCCTGTTTGCTTCCGGTGTTTCAAATGGTGCGGACTTGCAGCAGTCTATTGTCAGCATCTCAAGAGCGGCGGCAATGACATCCTCTTCTGTTTCACACTGGCCAAGTTTACAGCAGGCAGCACCATAATGACGATTTGCACCACGATGTGCAATAAAGTCGTTGAAGTAATTTATCCAGCTGTCTGGAAAGCACCGCCTCAACAAATCTACCATTTCTTCCACTTCAGGTTTCATCAGATGCACCTCTTTTCTTTTGCCTGCGCCGGGTCTGCAGATTAACTTTTGCAATCAGCATCCCTGTTTCAGTGAGCTGGGCATTATCAAAACGCAGATTCTTATGATTCATTTCGAGTCCTACATCATAGGGACAAAGTGCCAAGTTCTCCAATTTGTAATTTCTGCGATCACCGTCAAGGAAAATAACCATGTGTCCCTCCGGGACAGGGCCGTTGGCTTCCTCCCACACCATTATGTGCTTTGATTTCCAATTCTCATTTGAATTTGGACCGTCCGCCACTTTCTCATAGTACCAGGAATCCTTACGAAAGATCAGTGTACCGATCGGCACATACCGGGAAGCAACACCACTGCGGAGACCATGCTTTCGGTAGTAGGAATAAATCTGTTTTTCTGTGTAATTGGTACCAAACTTTTCGTTGAGAAGCACGACCATTTCCCTTGCTCTGTTGCCTTTGCAGTTGTCAGCCATAAACTGCCGGATTTCTTCAGGGAACACGCTCGGTTTATGTAACAGTCCATTGCCCAAGCCACGCCGGTGAACACAAGCGGCAATAGAGTTCTTGCTGATATCTGTACCAAACCTCGCATTGAATTGATCCGTTAATGCCTGCAGGGGTGTGCCTTCTACATGGTCTCGTAGAAACTGCAGCATTTCCTCTGTGTAAAATATCCGGCTCATTTCTTACTACCAGGGAGAAGCATTACAGGAACCGGCGCCAACTCTCCATCTTGACGGTATTCATTCATGTGAGCCATCACCTTGTATGCCAACTCACCGTTGCGCACAATAGTCTCAGCAACAGCTGTTACAGCCTTGGATCGTGCGATCTCCTTCTCCATCTGCTCTGGAGTAACATCATCATCCATCAGTTTTTCCAACTGTGCAAACAGATGGTTATTAAGATCATCCAGTGTGTTTTTTGCCATTAAATTACCTCCAGATCAATGTTAGATTTTCGATTGTTTTTACCCCGGTATTTTCCAACATAGGAAGAACCGGGGAAAGATGTTGAGCCGCAAGGAGTTGGAAGCATGGGGGTGTATAGTTTTCTACCCTGGTCTTTAGAACCCCCGGTAGAAAACACATAATCTTGAAAGAAAATTAGGCCGGGTGACTGCTCTCTCCGACTAGATTTTGAGAACCAAAAATCTGTAACCTCTTGCGGCTCAACCGTAATTCGAGGTTGCGTTATGTGTCGCAAGAGGGGTGGAAATACACCCCCTTGCGTAACATGATTTTTGAGCGAAATCGGGTCGGTGTTCAGGACGGTTTTCGTCTACGTACAGCTCTGACCACCGAAAAAGGCATTGTTTGAAATTGAGAAAAGCTATGTGCCCCAACGACTTTCCGGTTTCAAAAGTTGACCATTTGTCCCCACGTAAAAAATGGCCCATTTTGGTATTGTTTTTTAGCATAAATTTTATGCTAGGTGCAGTACTCCTACCTAAGATTCAACCACTTCCAAAACCGGAAAACTGTGGCACCACAAAGACTTCCTTCAGGAAAAAGTTGTTGCATTTTATGCTCGAGAAAAATGGTCGATTTTCAACAACTTTTTACCGGCTTATTCCGGCAGCTTTTTGGCGTTCCAGTTCCTTCATCTGCCGGCGCTCCTGCAGCTCTCCAGACTGCAGGCGATCCACAACATCACTCCGATGATTGAAGATCTTCTGTCGGTGGCGCCGATCTGCCTGGGCGTTAGGGATGAAGGTGGACTTCATCCCGTATAATCTGGCTTTACCCATCGAACACCCCTCCATCCATCTGCGCGCCGCAAAAGCTGCAGTAGTTGCCACGACCGTATGACAGTGCTTTGCAATCTGTGCAACGGTAGATCTTCCGGCCGGCAGACACTCCTGCAAATTCCCATGCTGCATGTCTGATCGGCGCATACTCTACCGGATCCGGAGGGCGCTCCCATACCACATTCCGGTCTTCATCCAGCACCTGCAGCAACACGCCATAGATCTCTGCAGATAAAAACAGGATGTTCCTGGATGGATCTAAGTACCGGGTCCGCACAATCGGATGATCTCCGGTCCGGACAAGCTCCTTCAGGTAGCCATTAATGCAAATTGCAGGATCATTACAGTGAACGACGTCAAAGAGCCTGGGTTCCGCGTCTTTGTCGATCACGGCAATGCCGCTGGAGGGGATACCTAACCCCTCCAAACAATCACCGGACATGCGGCACTCTACTATGTTCATTGCTCCACCTCCTTTGCCGACGACCGGAGCCACCGCAGTACACAGGCTTTTTCCATTTCCGGAGTACATGTGATATTTCCATCCTTATCGATGCAGTTGTTCTTCCCGTCGCAAAAGAGATCACTCAGATCATTCAACGTTCCTTCAGCAAGCTTGCTATAAAGGCCGTGGATCGTGGCTGCCAATTCTTCATCGGTCTTAGATCTAATACCGTCTGCGACTGTCTGCTCCCGGAGGGAGCCGATGGCACCTGCGGAGCGCCGGCCGGCGGTGTAACCTGCTGTATATCCGTTTGTAAATGCTTGATTGTGGGCCATGACTATCCTCCGTGTACATTGCGACCCATCTGCTCCAGGGCCTGTAGTGTCTTTTCTGTTACTTTTGAGGGCTCCTCCCGGCGCGGATCCGGAATCCATACCTTTTGGTTGCCGCGCTTGACATAGATCAGCGGTCCCCAGGTCTGGATCTCTTCCACATTCTCCATCATCAGCACACGGGGTCGAACTTCCAGTGCCCACTTCAGCACCACCCACGACAAACTGCGAATGTTCTTGTTTACCGGCTTACCGCCCCGTGCTTTGGAGAAGTGCTTACAGTCGGGACTTGCCCACAACAATCCTACCGGCCGGCCCTCACAGATTGTTTCAGGCTCCACATCCCACACGGAGGTCTGATAGTGCTTTGTCCACCGGTGATTTGCCGCATGCTGTGCAATGGCATCCGGATCGTGATTCACCGCAGCGAATATCGGTAGGCAGAGGGCCTGCTCTATGCCCATGGAGGCTCCACCACCACCGGCAAACAGATCCACGAAAATTTCTTGAAAACAGCTAACTTGATAGCGGTCTATTTGTTTTTTCTGTCCCATCTCACACATCCTCCGGTATATCATCGAATTCTTCGGGATCGTAGTCGGTGACACCCTTATCCTTGGTGAGATCGTCCATAACCAGTTTGTCGATGCGATCAAAGGCGCAAGGTCTGTTCTCAATTAGGTAATCGGCATCACCGATAAAGTCCAGCACTGAAAACTGGCCATTCCGCTTTGCTTGCTGTAGCTTCTGGATCTCAGCTGCGGTACCGGCTTTCATAAAGACCTTCCAAGCCTTCGGGTGAGTACGGCGCAATGTTGCAAGATGATTGTTGGCATAAAGCAAATCTGTGCCGCAGGGCATACAGCCATTCCGGGGAATCACATGAAAAATGCCGTCTTCATCTTCCCAACCTACTTCGTACAGCTTGGAATAGGGTACATCATAGCGGTGGATATACTCCCAAATATCATCATCTGTCCAGATTGACAGCGGATTGCAATGCCAGAAGCTATCACCCTCCGGTAAGTGATCACGGCTGGATTCAAACAGATACCCCCGTGATAGGAAGTTTGTTTGACGGGTTCGGGATTCTGCGGCCATCAACCCCTTGAAGATCACATCCACATCCAGCTCTGCCTGCATTTTCTCACTGGGTTCTTTTTTCAAGATATCGCAGCAGGCCTGTGAGATCTTCACTTGGCGGAGAATATCGTAATAGGCAGCCAGCTCCGGCTTTTCGCTTTTGCTCTTGGAATATGTGAGGAAACAATCGATGTTGATACGGTGCGCCTTCAGTTTGGAGAAGGCCTTACCGAGCAGAGGATAACCATACTGATCTGTGCACCAGTAGTAATTCTTAGGTGTGCCTTTTTTCCAAATCAGCTTGCGCCTCCGGAAATCTTCCATCATTTCCGGCGGACACAGATCGTCCAGAATATCCGTTCGCTTCAACTTACCTTCGTGCGTTAGTATCTCTCCAAGGCGGTCATGCTCAACCATGTATTTGAGCACTTCGCACTGAGCCTCGTACTTCAAGCCATCCTTTTCAAGCGGTAGTGGCTTTGTTTCCTTGAAACGGTTACCGCCCCACTCCTTGCCAAGCCACTTGGCGAATTGCAAACTTTCCGGATATTCAACACCGGTATTGCCGTAAATGATATAAAACATCTCAGCATATTCCGGCAGAAACCTGCGAATCAGATCCCAAAGAACTGTGGAATCCTTGCCACCGGAGAACGCAAGGGCACATGTATGTTTACTAACCGCAAAACCGCGTGCTAATGCTTCTACTGCCTTCTCGATTTTGTAATCCAGAGGCTTTTCCTGCTCTGCGCTCAATTCTTTGTATGTCATGTACATTCAGCGCCACCCCTTCTTTCCATGATTGTAGTTGGGTTTCTTCAAGAAGGGATACCGGTCTTTGAAAGGTACGGTCTGATCACCATGGATCTGCCGCAGCCGGCGGTCAAGATGCTCCTGCATCACATCGGAATCCACATTTTGCAGCCAAGCATCGCCATACTCACTTTCGTATTTGTGCAAGGCTTCAAAGATCCGTCCAATGCGCTCTCTGCCAAAGGTGTCTTTTTTCATGACTTCCGGATCATTCAAAACGCACTGAAGAAGATCCCAGCACTTCTGAAAGCCGGTGTCCATACCCACATCGAGCAGAGCCTGATTGAACATCTCCTGTTTCTGGAGGTAAGCATTTTGTTTCTTCATAGCGCCTACGCTCCTTTCCGCTTCACCCGGTAGATTGCTTCGTACAGCTTGTCAGCATTTTCTACAGAGGGAGACTTGGCGTAATTGGCTGCGGCTATCTCGATCCGCTTCCACATCTGGACTGTGGATTCCTCCACCTCTTCCAGGAAGCGGTTAATCTTGTAGGCCTGCATAATCTCGTGCTTTTCACGGCGGCCCTGCTCCGGGGACATCTGCACCCGCTTTGCGTAATCGTAAAGATTGCGGAAGGCTTGGAACAACACACATTGTGCTTGACTGCGGAGGTCAGGCATCTGCCCACCGTTGTAGGCGATATCCTCCAGCTGATCTAAATCCATCACCTGCACCGGCTGATACTCAGTTACATCCATAAGCATCCTCCAATTCCAGTACATTGATGTAGATCCCAGGCACCTTCGCCCAGAACTTCTCCACGATCTCCGATGCCACCTGTGCATCATCCTTCCAGTATCCCAAGTCTGTCATACAGTCCTTGAGCAGCTTCTGGAGGTTGTCGGTGTCGGGGCGGGTAGTCTTCCACTCCCCATCTTCGTGCTTGCCGGTGACCGGGAAGCACCACTTCACTCCCAACCGGACCGCACCTCGCAGCGGTGCCGCCGGGACGTGCTGCCCAAGGTAAGCCATCAGCTTGCTGCGTGCTTGCTTCAGCTTGGCAGGCTCATAGTGCACCGGTTTACCTTTCACAACATGGACCGCCTTCTCTTGATGCGTGACGGTCGGAGGTTTCATCGGTAAGAAAAAAGAAATCTGCAACTTTCTCAACTCCTAACTTTTTTGCCAAATTTGAAATTTGCATTTGTCACGTTATGCTCGGTAGGGAAAAACGGCGGCTCATGAGCCGTTTTTCTACCGTCCGAGCGTGACGTAACGCGAGTGTACACTCGGTAGAGTTACCCCCGTAGGGGGTAAGTATTTTGCCGCGTATACACGAACCATAAAAACAAGGTTTTTGCCGTGCGGCAGAAACCATAAGATTATGGATTTTGCCGCGTATACACGAACCATAAAAATCATGATATTTTCCGCCGCTTATTCCTCGGATTTGAGCACCTTGCCGGTGTTCTTATCAATGTAAAATCCGAACTTTTTGACCCAACTTCGGATTGTCCGTTCAGGTACATCTTTACCTGTCGAGGAATACCATTGAGACAAATCTTTGACGGTCGGCGGCTCTCCCATGTTGCAGTTCTGGACCGCGGATTCAAAGTCTTGTTTTTTATTAGCGGCGGTGACTTCCGCTTTTTTCTTTGCCTTATTGGAAGCCTTCCGCCAAGGCGGCTGCACACCATCGGAATCCAGATCCCGGAGGATCCCGCTATCATCGATGCGGTGCCGGGGATAATCAAACCACATATTGACCGGGGCAAACTTCGGGAACTCACGCAAGGTGCCTTCCACACGCCACGCTGTACGGCTGCGTACCGCCTTTTCTTTGGATTCGATGTCTGCCAGCAGCTGCTCATATACCGGGGCACTGAGCCGCCGTCTGCAGGTCTCCAGCATAATTCTGGCTACACACATGTCATCCTGAGAGGCTTCGTCACGCCAGTACATTGCGTTCTTATCCAGATAATCAATACAAAGGGCAACGACCTCTTTATCCAGTTCTGTCTGTACAACGGCGTCTGTGACCTCCAGCTCGATCATATCGATCAGCGCGTCAGGGTCACGGGCAAACACACCGGATCCGGAAGCACGGTCCATAGACCGCTTCTGGCCCTGTCCGCCCTTCGAGTGATGGTGACAGTAGATCACCGCGCACCCAAGCTCCGTACATACCAAGTCAAACTGGTTGCAGAACTGCGCCATCTGATCAGCGCTGTTTTCGTCGCCGGTGATGATCTTGTAAATGGGGTCAATGATAATAGCGATATAATTCTTCTTGGCTGCCCGGCGGATCAGCTTCGGTGCCAGTTTGTCCATGGGTACCGACTTACCACGTAGGTTCCAAATATCGATATTCCGGATGTTCCTGGGCTGCCATCCCATGGCGGTGTAGATGTCCTTGAAACGGTGCAGACAGCTTGCCCGGTCCAGCTCCAAGTTGACATACATCACACGGCCTTGGCTACACTTCCAACCAAACCAGTCTCTACCTTCTGCTATGGCACAGGCCAGCTCGATAAGGCCGTAGGACTTACCTGCCTTGGAAGGTCCGGCGATCAGCATCTTGTGACCTTGCCGTAGCACACCGTCAATCAGCGGCGGTGCCAGATCCGGCAGATCGCCCCAGACATCCTCCAAGCCTTCCGGGTTTGGCAGATCATCTGTAACGGCTTCAATCCACTCCTGCCATTCCTTGAAGCTGGCTTTACCGATGTTGGTGTCCATAAGGAACTGCTTGCGGCCTTTGCGCATAACACCGGGCATCCGGGAGAGCCGGGACGGATTCTTATTTTGGGTATCCACCGGCAGACCGTTCTTTTTCAGTACATTGTAGAGGTAATCTACACGCTTCCGGTATTCGTCATAGTTGGCGGCTTCGATCTTGACTATGGCATGAATAGATTTGCCGCCACTGTATACAAGACAAGCTACAGGCAGCTCCAGCTCTCGGATCAGGGCGTGCTGCTGCTCCAGCTCCATGCAGTCGGATTCTACCAACGCATAGCGGTAATCGGTGACATTCTCATTCTTGACACCGTTACCGTCTAGAGGGTTGAAGCGGATCCATGCACCTACTTCCGGATTGCAGTCACCAAAGACGCTGGCAACATCGTGGTATTTGTTCAGTTGCTGGATCAGCTCACCTGCAGTACGGTCGCACAGTCCCTTTGAGGGGAAGTGCTTGCCGTCCCTCTCCCAGCTCTCGGTTACATAGCCAACATTCTCATCAGGCTGGAACAGCACTTCCAGGTACTTGGTGATATCCTTCACGGGATCCCAGTTAGAAGGCTCGTGGACATCCTTGCCCTCAAGCCACCCTTTGTCCACCAGAACACCGTCACGGCTACCGATGATATCATCCCATCCTAGCTCATAGCCGGGACCATCGCCCGAGCTGGGCCGCCATCCGTGCTCTTTGGCCATCTGTACCAAAGTGCCGCCGGTTATGGGTGACGCAGCGCCCCGGAAGGTATTCCATTTCTTTTCGCATTCTCCGGCGTGGTACCGGGAATCATTGCGGCTCCACTCTTCCCAGTCGGAGGCTGAATAGCCAGCCTCCTTTAGGGCCATACCGACATTGACCCACTCTTGATAGGTAAGTTCAGCGGGAGGTATGTACGGCAAAAGAGAGAGCAGATCAATGTCAGTCTGTGCCATTGTCATGCCTCCTTGGGATTAAAGTACAGAGGGTCAATACCGCGGGGTATTTTCCAAGAATTTGCGGCGATTCTGTCAATGAGCCGCTTAGCTTCACCAAATTGCCAAGTTCCTACATGCTGGAAACCACGGCTTTCAAGGAAGCGGATTTGCTTTGGTGTGGTAAGGCCTGCAAGCCTGCGTTTGTCCAGTTTATCCAGCAGCATTGCAGCTTTGCCGGCATTGTCGATTTCATCCGGGAGTATTCCCATCTTCTCCAATGCGCTGCGTTGCTTGTCGGAGGCGGGACCCATCTCCCAACCGAAAGAAGGTGTATAGCCTGCAAGGTCCTCAGCCTGGATGGACATTTCAAACTGCAAAGGATCAACCAGCTGCCGCTTCCGCTTCTTCATTTCTGCCAGCTTCTGTGCAAGTGCGGCTTCCCGTTCTGCAATCACATCTTCACTGGCCTTCTGCTCTGCTTCCTCGATATCTACCGGGCAGCCTGCTTCTTCCACATTCTTGGTCATCTTAGCGGCAACCTCTGGGGATTCGCAGATCAGGTGTGCAGGGTGGCACAAATCGTGGCGGTCTGTGTGCCACAGGAAGTCCAGCAGCAGAAGGTGGTCTTTTCCGGTTTCCGGACTAAGCCGGGTACCACGACCGACCATCTGACAATATAGGCTTCGTACCTTTGTTGGGCGGAGCACCACAACGCAGTCAACGGAGGGACAGTCCCAACCTTCGGTCAGAAGCATAGAATTGCAAAGCACATTGTATTTGCCTGCTGCGAAATCTGCTTGGATCTGTGCACGGTCGGGACTGTTGCCGTTAACCTCTGCCGCACGGAAGCCTTTTTGGTTGAGGATATCCCGGAATTTCTGTGAGGTGGCAACCAACGGCAGAAATACTACCGTTTTACGGTCAGCGCAGTGCTTCAGCATTTCATCTGCAATGGAGTGCAGATACGGATCCAAGGCGGTACCCAGATCGCCGGCCTTGAAGTCACCGGACTGTACTCCAACACCGGACAGATCTAGCTTTAACGGAATGCTCAGTGCCTTAATGGGAGAAAGATAGCCTTCTCGGATTGCTCTGGGAAGGCTGTATTCGTAGGCAAGGCTATCAAAGTACTGTCCGAGGTTTCGCATATCGCCCCGGTCTGGGGTGGCGGTAACACCGAGCACCTTCGCTTCGGAGAAGTGGTTCAGTACCCGCTGATAGCTTTCGGACAGGCAATGATGGGCTTCGTCCACGATGATGGTATCGAAATAGTCAGGAGCAAACTGCTCCAGGCGTTTTTCACGCATAAGGGTCTGCACACTGCCAACTGTTACACGGAACCAACTACCAAGGCAGGTTTCTTCTGCTTTTTCCACGGCACAGTGCAGACCGGTAGCTTTCAGCATCTTATCGGCCGCTTGATCAAGAAGTTCTCCCCGGTGAGCCATGATCAGCACTCGGTCACCATTGGACACCACATCTTCTGTCAATTTACAGAAAACAATGGTCTTTCCGCAGCCTGTAGGGAGAACTAAGAGCGTCCGGCGTACACCGGACGCCCATTGTTCAAGAATAGCGGCCTCTGCTTCCTTCTGGTATGGCCGCAGCTCCATCAGAACTTACCCGGGGTATATCCGGTAGTTGCTGCAGGAGTGCTGCTCTGCGGCAGATTATCAGTATGGAATGGCAGGCTTCCGTTCGCGGGGGTCTGCTGCGGGGGATAGAATTTGTCGATGTCGTTTGCCCACAGCGTCTTGCCCGGCTCTTTGTTGGATTCAAAGGACCGTTTAGACACCTTGCACCGGCCTCTGGAACCAATAACCGCATTCCAGTTCATAGCAACACGCTGACCGGACTGCCGCTGACCGATGGAAGTGAAGAATTCGCACAGCTTCCATTCGGTTTTGGAGTGCAGGAACAGATTGTGCTTGATCTCGCAGGTACCGTCACTGCCGGGGATCTCCAAGCGGATCGTCAGCTTTGCTTGGTTACAGGGAGGCATTTTGGTGGAGCCTTGGAAGCGGCCGCGCTCGAATGCTGTGACTACGAAATCATAGTCGCCGGGTTCTGCTACGATAAATTCTGAGCCTTCGTTCTCAATTTCCGAATCCCAGTCCAGCTCATAGCCCTTATTTTCATAATCGCTCATATCAGTTATTCTCCTTAATCAGTTGATAGACTTGCGGCCAGGCACCCACAAGGACACCGGATACAAAGTCGGGATCATAGTTTTTGATGGGGGTTGCTTCCGGGTAGTAGCCTCTGCTGGCTACCGCTTTCCGAATCTGTGCTTCAGTAACCTTATTCTGCTCCATCAGCTGGTGCAGTGCCGGAGGAATACCGTCATTGTCAAAAAGGGAGTTCTGGGTCGTCTCCGGCAAGACAGACCCACCCGTCGTAGGGTTTTCCTCTTTCTTCGGTGCAGGGGGTGGAGGTGTGACCGCAGGCGGTACGGAGATGGTGGGAGCTGCCGCAGCGGAAGGGGCTGCATTGAAGCAGTGGGCAATGTGAGAGAAGTCAAAGGGAAGCTTCTCGGGCAGACCAAAGCGGTTCTTTGCATCCCAACAGGGGTGGTGGGTGGTGTGCATGACCCGTTTGCCACCGGTCACTTTGTTCTTCTCCATCTCGTTTTTGCCCTTGATTACATAGGTCTCATAGTTGGCGAACAGAACCATATCTGCCCATTCCTTGAGCATATTGGCAATGCTGCATTTCTGGGCATTGATCAGCTTCAGTTCCCAACGGTCATAGGCACCGGATTCGTCCGGCTGCTCAAATTTTCGCATAGCAGCGTGGGCGGTGACGATCACATTGATACCACGATCTGTTACCTGATCCAGAAGGTTCAGCATCCTGCCGAAGTCTTCATACACATAGGTATAACCCTTGCCATAGCCGAAATCTTCAAGACCGGATTTGCTGTTCTTGGAACACACACCGTCACGGCACAGCCGCTCTGCCCAGTCTGCGGTATCCAACACAAGGGTCTGGCATACCGTAGGATTGGAAATGACATAGCGGATCTCTTCCTGGATCATCGTGAAGCTGGTGGGTGCAGGCAGTCGCCGGACATTCATTCGAGATGTACTGCCTTCGGTGTCGATGAACAGAGGTCCGGGTGCCTGCGCTGCGAAGGTGCTCTTGCCGATACCTTCAGGACCATAGATAACCACCTTGAGAGGGGTGGACAAAACTCCGGATGTAATTTGCATTAGAACACACCTGCCTTCCAGCCAGAATTGGCAGCCGGGATCTCCGGCAGTACTTCACCGGCCACGTGGCCGTCCTCAATGATGATGGTACACTCGGAGCCGGTACTGACCCGGGTGGCAATAGCCTGTAGGTTCTGAGTCTCAAGCCACTGCCCAAAGGTCTGCATAGTCTGCAGATCCATCTGCTCCAACTTATCCAACAGGACAAAGCCACACTCGGGATTAAGAGCACGGACAATAGCGGTGGCTACCTTCAGTTGGTCACTGCCGCTCATGCCGTCCCACTTCTTGCCGTGGTAGGTCAGTTCTCCGTCCTCCACGGACAGGCCCTCCAAGGGAAGCACAGCGTCTGCCAGAAGATCGACCTTTGCTTTGCGGACACTTTCAAGCTGTCCGGTCAGATCGTCATACTGCTGACTGTGCTGCTGGGCATCCTGCTCAGCACGCTCCCGGTCGCTGTTGGCACGGACCTTGACATTGATAGCTTCAATGTTCTCCAGATCCTGCTCAATCTGCGCGGTGGATTCGTCCTGCAGCTCAGCGGCAGACTTCCGGGCGGTATCTAAATCTTCGCAGATGGTGTTGTACTGCTCTTGCAAACTAAGCAATTCGTTCTGCAATGATTCAATGCGCTGCCGGGTGTTGGAGCATTGAAATTCCAGTTGGGACAGCTGCTGCCGCTTGCGCTGATTCTCACCGTTGTGGGCAAGGATTGCCTGCTGTCGCTGGATCAGCTCGAGGGCAGATACAGGCTCTGCCGGTGCGTCCGGGTAGTAAGGCATTTCCAAAGCGAATTTCTTCTTTTGGTCAGCGATCTGCCCGATAGCATGGCGGCGGTTATACAGATCTCTTTCCTGTAATTCCAGAGCGTGGAGCTGATCTCCAACGCCGATAACCTGCAGGAGGGTTTCGGCTTTGTCTCTGCTGGACTGCTCCATGAACTTGGGGAGGTTCAGTGCCAGCTCTTCTACAAAGCTGTTGAGCAGCTGCTGCCCTCTCTTCTGCCCGTTGGGATCTGTGACCTTGAGGACACTGTTCTTACCGGCTCTCTCTACGATCAGACCGTTGGACAGGGTGATTTTGATTCGGGGTGGGATAGTGGAGCCGTCCCTTGTAGGATTACTGGGCCGGTAGCGGTCGCCACCTAATGCCCAGGCGATGGTGTCGAGAATACTGGTCTTGCCTTGGTTGTTATTGCCACCGATTACCGTAAGGCCGGAGGGTGACGGTTCCAAAGCTACCGCACGGATGCGCTTGACATTCTCAGCTTCAAGCGCTGCGATCTTTACAGCACACATTGACATTTTCCTTTCAGTAGATTAGAATGATGGTGGATCTTTTTCCATTGCCGCCTTTCCAGACTGCTACTCTGGAGGGCGGCTTTTTTACGCCTGCGCACGGACCACATTGGAGATCCGGGCGATAAACTCGCTGTTGGTAGGCTTGCCTTTAGTAGCACTGACAGTGTTACCGAAGTACACTTGAAGGATTTCAAGATCGCCTCTGTCCCACGCAATTTCGATAGCATGCCGGATTGCACGTTCTACTCGGGAACCGGTGGTGTTATACTGCTCTGCTACCGTGGGATACAGATAGCTAGTGATTTTATCCACTGCGGTAAAGTCGTTCGCTGCGAGGGTCAGTGCAGCAACAAGGTACCGCTGTCCCAGAATGTGATCCGGTACACCCAAGTCAAGCAGAACTCTGCGGATAGTTGCATCCACATTTCTCTGTGCAACTGGGGGAGCGGTGGGAATGGAGTTGTCGAGGATTCCTCGGCAGGTGGCCATTGCTTCTGCGCGGCCTTCCTCAGTTTCAGCGGTGCAAAGACGCATAAGAGCGTCAACCTTCATTTCCAGATTACTCATGGTGTTTCTCCTTTCTTTGGTGGCGGCCTACGAAAAGGCCAATCTTACAGCTTGCAATGCACAGGCACACGGCGGTACCGGGCAATGCAATAAACGGAACGATGTACCCCATAAAATGGGAAACCAGCAGGACAGCAGCCAATGCGAACATAGTTGCAGACCATTTGACGGTGCTCCGCAGAGCTTTCATCTTCCGGCCAGCATTGCGCTTCATGGTATCGCTGCGCTTCTTGGCAGCCATAATACGATTACCAGTCAGCCTGTTCAGTGTGGCAAACCATAATACATCTTCGTCGATGTGGATAGACTGCACACCGTTGTCAGTCTTGTGGGCAAGGTAAATTCCGTTATTATTCATTTTTCATACTCCTTCTGGGGCCGGGTGGCCATATTTCTCTAAGTACCAGGCTTGGAATGCTGCCTCGTGTTCTGGATCTTTGTAGTAATCCAAGATTCTATCAGCAATCATTACAATTCCTCGGGCCAGCGTGTCTACCTGCTGCGGGGTTAGGGTGCAGTTTGGATTCATCGCGATCACCCCAAATCAGTACGGGTCGGGATAGGCCCGGTCGATGAGCGCTTTCAGCTTCGGCCAGTCATCGGCAAAATCAATATGCGCTCTGCGGAGGATGCTTTCTTTCAGCGGAACAGGGTCTGCCGGATTTAACGCATCCCAGTATTCTTTGAATGTGAATTTGCGGGGCATGTGCCACCTTCCTTTCCGTCCTAATTAGGACCGTAATTGCGTTAGCCTGTGGTTGTGATAGGTGCGTCCAGCTGGTCATCATCTTGAAGCAACTCATCGACAGTGCACTCTAAGATTTTTGCAATAGCAGGAAGCCGCTTTGCCGTAGGCATTGCCTTTCCGTGCTCCCAGTTGTGAACAGCAGTCTGGTCGACACCAAGCATTTTCGCAAGGTCGTTCTGACTTAAGCCAAGCTTCTTGCGTCTACTTGCAATTCCCATCTACATACCTCCTTTTACAAAATATGAGTTTTACTCATTGACAAGCAACAAGAAATGAGGTAGAATTGTTTTGTGGAACGATAAACACTCAGCAGAAGGGGCTTTCCCCTCCGGCAGTATTTCTTATTGCTAAAATGAGTTTACCTCATTTATGAGTGTTTGTCAATGAGTAGATTTCATTTCTACATTTTTAACAAATGAGGAGGCTTCATTTTGGCTATTATTTCTGAATTCTACAAAAGACTGCGTGATCTTTGTGAGGAAAGGAACATGACCGTAAATGAGTTGGTGCGAATTCTCGACTTATCGAGCGGTTCGCCAACAGCTTGGAAAAGCGGAGCCACACCGCGACGTGCGACTGTTCAAAAAATTGCTGATTATTTTCATGTTTCTGCAGATTACCTGTTAGGGAATGTATCTGAACCTTATTTCTGTTTGGATGATGACCGCATTCTCGCTGACATCAATAGCTATGAAACAGAAAATGCGCCCGCCCTCACAGAGAGGGACAGGCGCGATATTGCCAGAGATCTGGAAGATATGATGGCTCATTTAGAATCCTCCGGAGATCTAATGTTTTATGGAGATCCTATGAGCGACGAAGCAAGGGAGAGCATCCGGGCCGCTATGAAACTAGGACTGGAAGCCGCTAAGCTGAAGAATAAAGAACTGTATACGCCGAAAAAGTATAGAAAGGGATAATTGCCGATGAAATTAAAGCGTTTGGCTGAATCCTTGGTGAAAAAATATCATACCCGCAACCCATTCCGGATTGCCGACGCTTTGGGATATATTGTGCTCCGGGTGCCATTGAAGGGGATCCGTGGTTATTACCGCCATATGAAGCGGCGCACAATTATCTACATAGACAGCAGTTTGGACTGGTGGGAGGAAGATTTTGTGTGCGCTCATGAAATTGGGCATGCCCTTTTACACCGGGGATGTAACCGCATTTTTATGGATAGCAACACATATTTCAAGGTGGATCAATATGAGATTGAGGCGGATAAATTCGCACTGAATCTACTATACTCAGATGATGATGTTGCTTGCTTCTTCTGCCTGCCAGCGGAGGTATTTGCCGATGCTGTAGGAGTAAGCACCGAGATAGCTCTGTATAGAATGGATCTTGTTGATTTCAAAAAGCTAAATGAGGAGTGGGCTCGGACGCACAGTTAGTGGATCTGTACGTACAGATCCGTTGCTTGCAAGACTGATGCCATAGAAGATATTCCAAAGGGGTGGAACATAAATGTCCTACACTATACGCAAATTTGCACACTATGCTGTGAGATCTGTAGCCGCATTTTTGAGTTGGCTAGTATTGACGGCGGTTTTAATGTGCATTCCTTCTTTTATAGAGGCTAGCGGTGATTCGGTTACGCTAACTTCTCCCATTCCTATATTGATACCGCTGGCTATCGCAGTAGGTGTTTTCTTCCTGATTAAGAAGCCGTTGAATAACAGCAACCACTTCTATAACCCGGACGCTTTTCTATCCCACACAGATTATAGAAGCACCCAAAGTAGCAGTGTTGAAACAGAACTTATGGAAATTGACCTTATGGAAGGTCTGGACTTTGAGTACTGGTGTGCCGATCTGCTAACCAGTCTGGGGTATACGAATGTTGAAGTTACAAGGGGAAGCGGTGATCAGGGCGTTGATGTGCTTGCTCAAAAAGATGGTATTAAATATGCCATTCAGTGCAAGTGCTATTCGTCCAACCTTGGAAATACTCCTGTGCAGGAGATCAACACCGGCAAAGTGATCTATCATTGCCATGTTGGCGTAGTAATGACTAACCGCTACTTCACAGAGGGAGCAAAGGAAGCTGCCGAAGCCACTGGTGTTCTCCTGTGGGATCGAGACTGGATTGCTGAGGGGTTGAAGGCTACCGGCAGAACCGACGGGAAGAGCAGCTGCGAAGTATCTACAGAATCCCCCTTAAATACTGACATACACTACAGTGAGGATAACAAGCTTTGCTGTGAGGCTGTAGATGCAATAATGACTTCTCGTAAAGCAACTGTGGCTGTGATTCAGCGCAAGCTAAAAATTGGGTATGCTCAAGCTGCTAGACTTATGGATATGATAGAACAACGCGGCATTGTTGGCCCGTTTCAAGGCAGTACACCCAGAGAAATTCTTATAACGGATACTCAATGGGAGAATATGCGTACCCACTTCAAATAAAAGAAAATGCCCTCCCGAAGTTGCAGCTCCGAGAGGGCGTGTAGAAAACCACTCAATACCACTTGGGGATAGTCTACCTGTGTATGATAGCATATCCCCTCTGAAAAAGCAAGGAGAAACCCATGCCGCCTATTCCATACAACACACTTTCCACTGAAGCACTGAGCGAGTACTTTCCGGTGGTAATATATGCCCGGTATTCCAGCCAAGGGCAGCGCGAGGAATCCATAGAGGGCCAGCTCCGGGAATGCAGGGCATTTGCAGAGCGGAACGGCTGGACAATCGTGGGTGAATACATTGACCGGGCACTGTCCGGCAAGACTGACAAGCGTGACGATTTCCAGCGGATGATCAAGGACAGCGAGAAGGGCCACTTCCGCGGTGTCCTGATGTACACGTTGGACCGCTTTGCCCGGAACCGATATGATTCCGCAATGTACAAGGCAAGACTGAAAAAGAACGGTGTCCGGGTGTTTTATGCCAAGCAGTCCATCCCTGATGGCCCGGAAGGTATTATTCTGGAATCCGTACTAGAGGGCTATGCAGAATACTACTCCGAAAATCTATCCAGAAATGTGAGGCGGGGAATGATGGAGAACGCATTGCAGTGCAAGACTACCGGTGGCCTCTGCCTTGGTTACCGGAAGGCAAAAGACGATACATGGGAGATAGAACCTGTCGGTGCAAAAGTGGTCCAAGAGATCTTCCAGCTCTATGCAGACGGCACCTCCGCCACGCAGGTGATCGCCTATTGCAACGAAAAAGGTTATAAGACTGCACGAGGGAAAGCCTTCACCCGGAACAGCCTGCATACGATCCTGCGGAACAGAAAGTATATCGGCATATATGAGTATGAGGATGTGTGCGTGGAGGGTGGCATACCGGCGATCATCAGCACAGAACTATTTGACCGGGTGCAGGCCCGGCTGAAGCACAACTATTCCGCCAGAGCCAAAGCAAAGGCCACCACAGACTACCTGCTTACAACAAAGGTTTTCTGTGGTCACTGTGGATCTCCTATGATCGGTGAGAGCGGTACATCCCGGCATGGTACCACATATCACTATTACAAATGCGCTTGCCGCAAACGCAGTGCCAATGCCTGCCAGAAGAAAACAGAAAAGAAAGAGTGGCTAGAAGCCTTTGTGGTAAGGACTATTGTGGAGAAGGCTCTAACGGATGATAATATCGATGAGATATCAACCAATGCAGCTGCTCTCTATGAGAAGGAATGCGCCGACACACGGCTGCTGGTGAGCTTGGAGCAATCTTTGGGCGATACTACCACCCGGCTGAAGAATATTCTGGATCTGATGGAACAGGGCATTGCCACTGCAAGCACCAAGGACAGGCTGCTGGAGCTGGAGGAACGGAAGCAGGATCTGGAATGCAAGATTGACCGGGAGCGCAGAAAAAAGCCGACCCTGACTAAAGAACGCATTGCACATTGGTTGATGTCCTTCCGAGACGGTGATGTCAATGATCCGGAACACCAGCAGAGAGTAATCGACACACTGTTGAATTCAGTTTATATCTATGATACGGATGGTGGCGGTCGACGATTTGTTTTCACATTCAATCTGTCCAAGAATCACACCGCCACACTGACCCTGTCCGACATTTCGGATATTGTGTGTTCCGGTGTACCAGAAAAGCAGATATCCCATTTGGGATATCTGCTTTTTTTGCTTACACGTCGAGGGACTCGAATAGTCTAAATGCAACGCGGATGAGCGTTGCTGCCGACGGCTCGACGGAGGCAAACCTTAATTTTCATTCCCTGTGGAAAATGAAAACGCAAACGAGTCCCTTCCGTTGTATCATTAAACAGATCTCTACTATCCACTATTATTTATTATTTGTAACACATCATTGTAACACCTACAATAGTGCCTTTCCTCGGCAGGTCATACAACTTGCATTTTACGTCTTCATTTGATAAAATAATGGAAATATTTCCAGTCACAAAAAGGAATTTCCAAAGAATAGAAAGGTCAAAATTGCAATGAAAATTATGTTGTGTCATAATAGTGCGGTTCGGAAGCCGTGGATATTAGGGATCCTTTCCTGGTTGATACCAGGCGGAATTTTTTTACTTTCAATGGCATTAATCGGCGCAGCTCCCTTTGGTGATGAAACAATCCTCTTACGGGATTCTGTGGGACAGTATTTGGATTTTATTAACTATTTTAAAACAGTGTTGCGTGGAGAAAATGATCTTTTCTATACCTTCAGTAAGACACTGGGTGGAGATTTGCTGAGTTTAGCGTCCTATTATCTGCTCAGTCCGTTTAACCTGTTGTTCATATTCTCTACAAATGAGAATATCCCCCTGTTTTATACGGCAGTTGTGGTACTGAAACTGTCTGCCTGCGGAGGAGCTTTCTGCTGGGCAGCCCTGAAGCGGGAAGACGCGAAATACAGCCACCTGCTGTTCTCCACCGCCTATGCGCTGATGTCATATAATATTCTGTACCAATGGAATATTATGTGGCTTGACGGTGTAATGATCCTGCCGTTACTTGGATTGGGCATAGAACGCATATGGGAAAGAAAGTCTCCTGTACTGTATATATTTAGTCTTGGATACGCACTTGTTACAAATTTTTACATAGGGTATATGCTTTGTGTTGCGTCGGTCCTCTTTTCTTTTGCGCGGTTTCTTCTGTATAAGGGCAACTTGCGAGAACGCTGTGGACTGTTGAGAAAATATCTTTTTGCCTCCTGTGTAGGAGGATTGGGAACAGCATTTGTTTGGCTGCCATCATTTTTATCTCTGCGAAAAGGGCGGCCGCAATTCGACGAGAGTATTTTTTCATTTGTGCTAAATTTTGACCCGCCAGAGTTAACTGCAAAGCTAGTAGCAGGCGCAGGTGGACCGGAACAACTAGGAAATGGCCTGCCGCATATTTTTTGCGGAACGTTGACTCTGTTCTTGGTATTTCTGTTTTTCTTTTCAAAAAAAGTGCCTTGGAAAGTTCGCATCACAGTACTCTGCACAGTTCTGACTATAACAGGAAGCTTTTTCTTCCGTTTCACCGATGTGGCCTGGCATGGTTTTTCACCTAATAATTCCTTTAATTTCCGATATGCCTTTATTTTGTCGTATCTTTTAATTATGATCGCTCAGCATACACTATCCAAGAAAATTCCAATCAGCTTTTTAGGAAGTCTCGCTGCTGCAATACCCTTGGGTGTTATCTATATTTTTCTATTAACAAAGGATTATGATTATGTACAGCCGGTGGGTATCGGCTTGGGCACCTGCGTGGTGACAGTCTTTTTGATCTTCGGAAATCGCCTGGGAGGTAAAAAGCTGGCATACCTTTTGCTCTGCGCAGTCAGTATAGTAGAACTTGGAGTAAACAGCTTTTTGCTGCTAGATGGTGTTGTAGGAGAAGTGTGGACGCTGCGGATGTCGGAATGGAACAGTCAAATCCCCAAGATTACGCAGGCAGTAGATTATGTAAAGCAACAAGATACATCGTTTTACCGAATGGAAAAGACTTTCCAAAGGACCCACAACGATGCCATGTTTTTTGCGTATAACGGTCTTAGCCACTTCAGTTCGGCGGAGCGAGCCTTTGTTCCAGAATTTACAGAAAAAATGGGTCTGCGTAATCATCTTGAAGCTTGGACTTATTACAACGCAGGATCCACGGCAGAGGTGGATTCACTGCTGGGTATCAAGTATGTGCTGAGCAAAGCGGACCTGACCCATCAGAAAGGATATACGCTGCTGACGAAGATTGAGGATATCGGTGTTTATCAAAATCACAATGCGCTACCCATTGCTATGCTAGCAGATCCCCAAATTGTGGAAGTCTCCATGGATAGGGATAATTATTTCGCTCTGCACAATGAAATATGGAGCAGCATTTGCGGTGAGGAGCTTCAAGTGGTAAACCGTGCAGATCACGATTCGGTCACATTTGTCAATTTAAAAGAGTCCATAGATGCTGCAGGCAATACTGTTTACAGTAAGATTAACAGCACGCAGGAAGCAATTTGCCGCTACGAGATCACAATCACACAACACAAGCCCCTGTATTTTTATTTTTCAGCACCGGATACGCAAAATGTAACTGTACGTGTAAACGGCGAAGATCAAGGTGTATATTTCGATGTTTACCGATGGGATATGTCCAGTGCAGGAACGTATCAGCCGGGAGATTCTGTTGTGATTGAGCTGGTTCCCGGCACAGATACAATGACGGTGAACGAAAGCTATTTTTACTATGAGGATCTGCAAGCACTCACGATGGCATCCCAAAGTATCCAGGACAACCACGTAGTTGTGCAAAGTCAATCCAGCTCCCACCTGACCGGAGAAATAACTTCCCGGCAGGACGGCTATCTTCTGTTTACGATTCCTTATGACCAGGGTTGGCAACTGTGTATAGATGGAAACCCAGTGCAAACTGTAAAGGGGTTGGATACCTTTTTGGCGGCACAGATCACAGCCGGTACCCATAGATTCACCTTGCATTATACTCCCGATGGCCTGTATATTGGCTGTGTGCTGTCACTAATCACAATGACGGTAGCACTGGTGCGTACGTTGCACAGAAGGCGCTCCTTAGCATCTGGCGACCACAGTATACCCATATGTTCTACTGCATCTGCCACTGACAGTACAGAATAATGCTACCCGTCCGGCACACGCCGCCTATAGAGTGGCAAGAGAACGGATTGCCATGTTGCTTTGCTCCTTGCAATGACATACTCTCCTGTACTCTTGTGTAAAAGGTGTTGGTATTACTCGCTTTTTACTCAACCCCCATAAGAACAATTGTACCATTAAACAGGATATCCCATCCGGGATATCCTGTTTAATTTTTATGTAAGGAAGGGACTCGAACGATTAAATGCAACAGTCCGGTTGACTGTTGCCGCCGACGGCTCGACGGAGGCGAACCTTAATTTTCATTCCCTGTGGGAAATGAAAATACAAACGAGTCCCTTTCGGCCTTTGTATAAAACAATGACAATATAGCCAACATAGCATTTTCCCTCTTGTTTTTTTCTGCAAGAGCGGTTATAATATGGCAAGAAAAAGATTAGGAGGTCATATTATGGCTGTTAAAATTGAGAAAGAAACCATTATCGGTGATGTTTTGGACATCGCACCCCACGCAGCACCTTTGTTCTTCGCAATCGGTATGCACTGCCTGGGCTGCCCCTCTTCCCGCGGTGAAACCGTCGAGGAAGCCTGCGCCGTTCACGGCATCGACTGCGAGCCTTTCCTGGCTCAGCTGAATCACTTTCTGGAGGCCTACGAGGCTGATCAGGCTGCGAAAGCAGAAAAGTAATCACCGGCCATACCATCCCGTTTCGCCGGGATGGTATTTTTTTATGAGGTAAGCGTATGAAGATTCCCCTGTCAAGTCGGCTTTTGGCCTGCTGTGATTTTATTACCCCCGGTGACCGGGTGGCGGATATCGGCTGTGACCATGGGTACTTAGGTATTTATTTACTGCATAAGGGCATTGCCAGCGCAGTAATCGCGTCTGATATCAACGAAGGTCCTCTGCAAAGCGCTGTCCGCAACAGTGAGAAATTCGGTGTACGAGATAAAATTTCTTTTTATCTTTCTGACGGTGTGCAAAATATCCCCCGGGAGTTTGATACTATGGTATGCGCCGGAATGGGCGGTGACACAATGGTGTCCATTCTTTCCGATGCGCCCTGGCTGCAAAGCAAGCAGTATCGGCTGATACTGCAATGTCAGTCCAAGACACCGCTGCTGCGGAAGTATTTATCGGATACAGGCTGGCGAATCTCCCAAGAAAAAGTCTTGAAGGATGGCAAATTCCTCTATACTGTGATGGAGGTTCTTTGGCAGCCGGATTCTCCCACGCTGACCCCGACTCAATGCTACATCCCCCCTGCCCTAATTGAATCAGAGGAAGCCGTTGCTTATCGCAATTGGGTAGTGGAAGGTTTGCGGATTGCCACAGCCCATTCTGATGACCCGGAGAAAAAGCAGATTCTAAAAGAGCTTGAGATTGCCACACCAGTGTGCGCACTGGTTCGCAATGACGTAGAAGAATAGGAGATTTATGATGTCTACTGTAAAAGATATTTTACATTTTATCGAGTCCATTGCGCCCCCCACTTTAAAAATGGAGGGTGACAATGTGGGTCTTTTGTGCGGTCGGGCTGACAAGGAGGTTAAAACCGTCCTGGTTGCCCTTGATCCCTTCCCCCCTGTATGTCGGGAGGCTGCGGAAGAACAAGCGGATTTGCTGGTAACGCACCATCCCCTTATTCATGGAAGCATCACATCTGTAACCGATCAGACTACTTATGGACAGGCTATCTTGGAGCTGATGGCCCACAACATTTCCGCTGTCAACGCTCACACCAATTTGGATTGCGCCGATGGCGGTGTCAATGACACTTTGGCTGCGCGGCTGGGTTTGTCCCATATTCAAAAAATCTCTGCTGATCCCTATGGACTTTTGCGGCAGGGACAGGTGGATACCCAGTCTTTGGAGGATTTTCTGGCTAAAGTGAAAGCAAATTTGGGCTGCGCCGGTCTGCGGTATACCGATGGTGGCAAGGAAGTTCGCAAGGTTGCCGTGGGCGGTGGCTCCTGCGGTTCTGAATTAGCTGCAGTAGCAGCAGCCGGGTGCGACACCTTTATCACCGCCGATGTGAAGTACAATCAGTTCTGGGATGCCAAGATGCTGGGTATCAATATGATCGATGCCGGTCATTTCCACACGGAGAATCCAGTGGTGGCTGTCCTGGCAGAGAAAATCCAGGCCGCATTCCCCCGTATCCAGGTAAAAATCTCGAAAAGCCACTGTGACTGCATGAAATTCTATTGATTTTTCCAGTCTGTAGTGCTAAAATAGTTGCGATAATTTTTGAAGGGAAGAAAGAAATATGTCCGGACATTCCAAATGGCATAATATTCAAAAGACCAAGGGCGCACAGGACGCGAAACGTGCTGCCGCCTTTACCAAAATCGCCAAGGAGCTGATTGTAGCTGTGAAGGAGGGCGGCGGCATCACCGATCCCGCCAACAACTCCCGTTTGGCAACTGTCATTACCAAGGCTAAGGCTGCCAATATGCCCAACGATAACATCAAGCGCTGCCTGGAGAAGGCTGCAGGCGGTGGCGGCGGCGACAGCTACGAGACCATCACCTACGAAGGCTACGGCCCCGGCGGTGTCGCTGTGATCGTGGAAGCTATGACCGACAACCGTAACCGTACCGCAGGTTCTATGCGTCACCACTTTGACAAATTCGGCGGAAACCTGGGTGCTTCCGGCTGTGTGGCCTGGAGCTTCGATAAGAAGGGCGTGCTGGTCATCGACAATGAAGATGGCGACTACGATGAAGAAGAAGTTATGATGGACGCAATGGACGCAGGCGCTGATGATTTCGAGGCCGAGGAAGATTGCTTCACCATCTACACCCTCCCCGATGATTTTAACGATGTTGTTGCCAAGCTGGATAAGTACAACTTCGTTTCTGCACAGATCGAAATGGTTCCCCAGAACTATCAAAAGCTGGAAACCGAAGAGCAGGCTACCCAAATGCAGAAGCTCATCGATGCCATGGAAGATGACGACGATGTGCAAAACGTGTGGCACAACTGGGAAGAGTAATTCACAAAAAATCCCGCGTGTTCGGTTGAACACGCGGGGTTAATTTTACAATTGGATCTGTGCGATGACTTCTTTCAGCTTGTTGGCACTATTCTGAAGCTTGGCGACCTCCGCATCGGTGAGCCTGTTGAGGATCTTACCGCGGACGCCCTTACGGTCAACAAGAGCCAAGGTGGACAGGCACACATCGTCCACACCGTACTCGCCGTGCATCATGGTAGACACGGTCAGCGCAGTGCCGGCGCCTGCATAAATGCACTTGCAGATATGGCATACGGACATTGCCACCGCATAGAAAGTTGCGCCCTTATTTTCAATAATCACGCCACCGGACTTCTTCACAAAGGTCTCAACCTCCTCATAGTCCTGATGCCAGTTGATGCGTTCCTTATCGGGAGAGTTCTCTTTATACACATCAATATGGTTATTGGCGATGGTTGCCAAGGACCAGGGCACGAAGGAACTGTCGCCGTGTTCGCCATAGACGTGGGCGTGGACATTCTTGGGGCTGATATGGAAGCGCTTGGCAAGCTCGGACTGCAAGCGGCTGGTATCCAGAATCGTACCGGAGCCGATGATCTGATTTTCGGGCAGTCCGGAGATCTTATGGAACACATAGGTCAGCACATCCACAGGATTGGATACGATCACATAAACAGCCTTGGGTGCGTGCTGCACCACATTTTTAGCCACGTCCTTCAGAATATTCACATTGGTCTGTGCCAGGTCCAAGCGGCTCATACCGGGCTTGCGGGCAACACCGCAGGTGATGACCACGATATCAGAACCCTCTGCTTCTGCATAGTCACCGGAGCGGACAACAGCAGGAGAATGGAAGGGCGCGCCCTGGTAAATATCCAATGCTTCACCAAAGGCTTTCTTAGTATTGATATCCACCAAAACGATCTCAGTAGCAATGCCCTGGACCATCAAATCATTGGCAACAGTAGCGCCCACGCTACCTGCGCCGATCACAGTAATCTTGCTCATAACTGTCAGCTCCTTAACATTATAATCGCGGTGTTCTCCACCGGAAGTATCGATATCATTATACCGATATCCGCATTTTCTGTCAAGTGTATTTCCGGAAAAATTATAGCAAAAAAGGCCCGCCGAAGCGGGTCTTTTTTAATGCTATATTACTTGGCAGCAGCGACCAGCTCAGCGGTATCCTGAGCGATCATCAGCTCTTCGTTGGTGGGAACAACCCAAACCTGAACCTTGGAATCGGGAGTGGAGATCATCATCTCAGTGCCACGCTTCTTGTTCAGCTCGGGATCAATCTTAACACCCAGGAAGCCCAGGTACTCACACACATCAGCGCGGACAGCGCCGTCGTTCTCGCCAACACCGGCGGTGAAGGTCAGAACATCGATGCCGTTCAGAGCAGCAGCGTAAGCGCCAACATACTTAGCAACCTCGTAGCAGAACTTAGCACGGGCCAGAGCGCAGTTCTCATCGCCGTTGTTTGCGCCGTCTTCCAGATCACGGAAGTCAGAGGAAACACCGGAGATAGCCAGCATACCGGACTTCTTGTTCAGCATATTCAGGCACTCATCAACGCTCATGCCGTACTTGTTGCAGATGAACTGCACAACAGCGGCATCGATATCACCGGAGCGGGTACCCATGGGAACACCGGCCAGAGGGGTCAGACCCATGGTGGTATCCTGGCACTTGCCGTCCTTCA
>JAFZDL010000056.1 GCA_017561205.1 Oscillospiraceae bacterium
AATAAGTAAGCCCCAAACGGGGCGGGGATCCCCGCCCCTTTTTGGTGCAGAAAGCCGCCGTTGCCTAAAGGGAGGTGGCACGGCACAAGCCGTGACGGAGGGATAATCGCCCGCAGGGCGATATGCCGCAAGGCGGCATAAATCCCCCAGTCACCTTCGGTGACAGCCCCCTTTAGGCAAGGGGGCCTTTGTATCTCCCTTCGTTAGAGGTGAAAGAAATGGCAGAAAATAAACGCGACTATTATGAGGTGCTGGGTGTCGAGAAGGGCGCCAGCGCCGAGGAAATAAAGAAAGCCTACCGAAAAAACGCAATGAAGTATCACCCGGACCGCAACCCCGGCAACAAAGAAGCCGAGGAGAAGTTCAAGGAGCTGGGTGAAGCCTACGAAGTGCTGTCCGATGACGAAAAGCGCTCCCGCTATGACCAGTTTGGCCATGCCGGTTTGGATCCCAATTTCGGCGCCGGCGGCGGTTACGGCAATCCCTTTGGGGGCGGCTTCGGTGGCTTTGACTTCGGTGATATTTTCGGTGAGTTCTTTGGCGGTGGAAGATCCCGTCAACGCAATCAAAACGCCCCCCGCCGGGGTGAGAATGTAGGCGCACGGTTGGAGCTGACCTTTGAAGAGGCCGCTTTCGGCACAGAAAAGGAAGTATCTGCCCGTCGCATTGAGAACTGTGCTGATTGTAAGGGCACAGGCTCTGCCGATGGAAAGGTGGAAACCTGTTCCCGTTGCGGCGGCGCCGGTCAGGTGCGTATCACCCAGAGTATGATGGGTATGCAGGTCCAGTCCACCACCACCTGTCCCCAGTGCTCCGGCCGGGGCAAGATCATCAAGACCCCCTGTAACACCTGCAAAGGCAAGGCCAAGGTTTACAAGACCTACAAGACCAAGGTCACTGTGCCTGCCGGCATTGACGATGGCCAAACCCTGCGGGTGCGGGGTGAGGGCTGCGTAGGCTCCAACGGCGGCCCCAACGGCGACCTGATGGTGGAAGTTTACATCAAGCGCCATCCCATTTTCCAGCGGGACGGTATGCACGTATACTGCGAAGTACCCATCACCTTCACCCAGGCTGCCCTGGGCGGTGAGATTGAAGTACCCACTCTGGACGGCAAGGTGAAATTCGACCTGCCCGAAGGCACCCAGACCGGCAAGCGGTTTACCCTGTCCGGCAAGGGCATTCCCTCTGTGAACAATCCCCGCCGCCGTGGCGACCATCAGTTTGATGTAGTGGTGGAAACACCCACCAAACTCACCAAGGAACAGCGAGAGCTTCTGCAAAAGCTGGAAGACTCTTTAGAAAACAAAAGCAGCCCCAAGCGAAAAAAATTCTTTGACACTTTAAAGGATTTCTTCGATTAAAACAGATATACTAACAACATACAAAGGAGGATACTACTATGTCTGTACTGCACATTACTAAGGAAACCTTCGAAAAAGAAGTTCTGCAATCGGAAAAAACCGTGCTTTTGGACTTTTTTGCCACCTGGTGTGGCCCTTGCAAGATGCTGGCCCCCATTTTGGATGAAATCGCTGAAGAACGGGAGGATATCAAGGTCTGCAAAGTGGATGTGGACCAGGAACCGGAGCTGGCTGCCCAGTACCAGGTTGTAAGTATTCCCACCCTGTTTGTCATAGAAAAGGGCGAAGTTGTCAATCAGTCCCTGGGCGCAAAACCCAAGGCCAAGATCCTGGAGATGCTCTAAGCCACTATGAACGAAAGAATTTATGATATGCTGATTGTGGGCGGTGGCCCCGGCGGTTATGCCGCTGCGCTGTATGCCGCCCGGGCAGGTATGTCCGTTGCGGTGTTGGAAAAGCTGTCCGCCGGCGGTCAAATGGCGGAATCTCCGCAAATCGACAATTATCCCGGCCTCACCGATGGCATTGACGGGTTTTCATTGGGTATGCAAATGCAGGCTCACGCGGAAAAGTTCGGCGCCGAGACCCATTCTACCGAGGTCACAGGGCTGAATCTAACCGAGAAAATCAAAACCGTGGAGACCGACAGTGGCATTTTCAAGGGCAAGACCGTGGTCATCGCCACCGGCGCCACCCCTAAGAAGCTGAATATTCCCGGTGAGGCAGAGCTGACCGGCCGGGGTGTCCACTACTGCGCATCCTGCGACGGCATGTTCTACCGGAATAAAGTGGTTGCAGTGGTGGGTGGCGGCAACACTGCCGCTGCCGATGCGCTGCTTCTGAGCCGGATTGCCCAAAAGGTGATCCTCATTCACCGGCGGGACAGCCTGCGGGCCTCCCGGGTGTATCACAAGCCCTTACTGGATGCAGAAAATGTGGAATTCCACTGGAACAGCGCTCTGACCGAGATCCGTCCCGGTGAGATCGTGGTAAACGGAAAGGAGCATATCCCCTGTGACGGTGTGTTTGTGGCCATTGGCCGCCAACCGGAAACAGACTTGGTAAAAGATGTTCTCCATTTGGACGCAAACGGCTACATTTTAGCCGGCGAATCCACCGCCACCAACATCCCCGGCGTGTATGCCGTGGGTGATGTGCGGACCAAGGGTCTGCGGCAGATCATCACCGCCGCTGCCGACGGCGCAGTTGCCGTCCACCAGGCAGAAGAATATCTATAGAAAACAGGCATTGCCCTTGGCAATGCCTGTTTTTATAATGCAAAATTTAAAATGCAAAGCGCAAAATTGAGCCGTTGCTTCGCAACTTATTAAAATCATCGCCATAGGCGATACCTTCATTTTGCATTTATCATTTTGCATTTTGCATTTTTGTTTATGGTTTATGTTTAGAACTTCTCCTTGATTACTACCAGGCCTGTGGCTAAATCTTCTGGGGTGACACCGGCCCGGGCCAAATAACCCTCTTCCGTTTGCGCTCCGTGGGGTACTGCCCAGGCGCCTGCGTCCGTACCGGCGGCGATGATACCGCCCATATTCCTGAATGCCGTCACATTTTTTATGGCAGATTCTAAAATCTGCGCCGTTTCCCTGTCGGGGAAGCGGCCTTTTCCTTTTAGGTTTCCTACAGTGGATAAGGTGGGAACCCAAACCGTTCCCATTTCCGCCATAGCCGCCAAGGATTCTTCATTTAAGTATGCGCCGTGTTCCACGGAATCTACCCCGGCGCTTGCCGCGGCTAACACAGTTTCCGCGCCGTTGGCGTGAGCCATCACCGACATGCCCTCATTGTGGGCAATGTGAATCAGTTCTTTGATCTCCTTGGGGTCAAGGCCCGGCTGGGTCAGCACCCCGGCTTGGTGGAAATCCATCAGGCCGGAAATCATAATTTTAATAAAATTCCCACCGTTTTCCCGGGTCTTTACCACCAAATCGGCATATTCTTTCATATTTTCATAAGAAACACCGATAAATTCTCCGTAATGCTCCCGGTGGCAGATGGGAGCCAAGGGGGTGCGATAGGTAATGCCGTATTCGGTTGCCAGTTCCCGGGCCTTTGCGCCCACGCCCCAGCGGTCACCGCCGTCCCGGAGGTAGGTGTAGCCTAAATCCCGGTAGTGGGCAAGGATATTGCGAATGTAACCCTCGTCGGGCATAACACTATGCCGGGCGATGGCAGCTTTCCAGTACTCCCCATCCAAAACCATATGCATATGACAATCGGCTTTCATAACAACACCCCTTTCATCCCTCCTCGTCATTCCGAGGAGGGCGCAAGCCCGACGTGGGAATCCGCTTTTTCGAATTACGGATTGCCACGACCAGTTTGAGAACTGGTCTCGCAATGACGTGCTTAAGGAAAGTATACCAAACCCCAAAGAAATTGTAAACTTTTTTCTTCACCTATTGCAAAGGGGAATAGTTGTGCTAAAATATTAAGTTAGAGAAGAATTTTCCAACGAGGAGGAATCCCTGTGATCAAGACCCTTTTCCGGAGTGTCCGGGAATACAAATGGGCAGCCCTGGGAAGTCCGATCTGTATGATCGGCGAAGTGACCATGGAAATTTTTATTCCTCTGGTCCTTGCGGAGCTGCTTCGTCAGGGCATTGAACCGGGCCAAATGGGCGCTGTGTGGAAGTACGGCGGACTGTTGGCTTTGTGCGCCCTGTGCAGTTTACTTTTCGGTGTAGCCTCGGCATTCTTTGCCGCCTATGCCAGCACCGGCTTTGCCCGGAATCTGCGCCACGATATGTTTGGCAAGGTGCAGACCTATGACTTTTCCAATATCGATAAGTTTTCCTCTGCTTCCATCGTCACCCGGCTGACTTCCGATGTGGCCAATCTGCAGATGACCTTCCAAATGTCCATCCGCATGATCTTCCGCACCCCGGTGATGGTGGTGATGGCGCTGGTGATGGCTTTCCGCATCAGCCCCAAGCTCAGCATCATCTACTGCGTGGCGCTGCCCCTTTTGGCCTTCGGTCTGATGTATCTTATCCGAAAGGTGCATCCCATTTTCACCCGGGTATTCAAGACCTACGACCGACTTAACAATGTGGTGCAGGAGGATATCCGCGGTATTCGCGTGGTGAAATCCTTTGTCCGGGAAGATGCGGAAATTGAGAAGTTCACCGATGTTTCCAACACCATTTACAACGACTTTACCAAAGCCGAACGGATCATGGCTTTCAATAACCCGCTGATGCAGCTGGCAGTTTACACCTGTATCATCGTCATTTCCTACCTGGGCGCAAAGCTGGTGGTAGGCGGCGAGCTGGATACCGCTGCGCTGACCGCTATGTTTACCTACACCAGTCAAATTCTCATGGGCCTCATGATGATGTCCATGGTGTTTGTGATGTTCACTATGAGCCGGGAGCCCATGAAGCGCGCCTACGAGCTGCTCACCGAGGAGCCCGCTCTGGCAAATCCCGCCAACCCCGTTACGGAAGTGGCCGATGGCTCCATCGACTTTGAAAATGTTTCCTTCCGCTATGCCAAGACCGCTGACCGGAATGCTCTGGACGGCATCAGTGTCCACATCGATGCCGGTATGACCGTGGGCATTTTGGGTGTGACCGGCTCCAGTAAATCCACTTTTGTCCAGCTGATCCCCCGGCTTTACGATGTGTCCGAGGGCTGCGTAAAGGTGGGCGGTGTGGATGTGCGGGATTATGATATCCACGCCCTCCGTGACCAGGTTTCTATGGTGCTGCAAAAGAATGTGCTGTTCTCCGGCACAATCCGCGATAATCTGCGCTGGGGTAACCCCAACGCCACCGACGAGGAGATGGAACACGCCTGCCGTCTGGCCTGCGCCCACGATTTTATCACCGCTTTCCCCGATGGCTACGATACCCACATCGAGCAGGGCGGCACCAATGTGTCCGGCGGACAGAAGCAGCGGCTTTGTATTGCCCGGGCGCTGCTGAAAAAGCCCAAGATCCTCATTTTGGACGACTCCACCTCCGCAGTGGATACCCGCACCGATGCCCTCATCCGCAAGGCCTTTGCCGAGGAGATCCCCGGCACTACCAAGCTGATCATTGCCCAGCGTGTGGCATCTGTCCAGGAGGCTGACCTCATTTTGGTGCTGGATGGCGGCAAAATCGCAGCTGCCGGCAAGCACGACGAGCTGCTGAAGACCTCGGAGATTTACCGGGAAGTCTATGAATCCCAGGTGAAAGGAGGCGAGGAATAATGCCCCCTATCCGTATGAGAGGCGACGGCCGCAAGGCCAAGAACCCCAAGAAGACCCTCGCCCGCCTGCTGTCTTACCTAAAGCCCTACATTGGCACCATGATCTTGGTTGTGGTTTGCATTTTGATAGGCTCTTTGGCAACGGCGCTGAGCAGCTATTCCCTCGACCCCCTTATCAACAATTATATTAAGCCTTTGGCAGGAACGGATAATCCCAATTTCGCCCCGCTGGTTCGTTTTCTCATTTTGATGGGTGCGATTTATGCCCTGGGCATTGTATCCTCTTTCCTCTACAATTACCTAATGGTAAGAGTGGGTCAGGGTATGCAGAAAACCATTCGTGACGATATGTTCCGCCACATGCAGCGGCTGCCCATTCGTTATTTTGATACCCACACCGCCGGCGATGTGATGAGCCGCTACACCTCCGACATCGACACCCTGCGGCAGATGATCACCCAGGCCCTGCCCAACTGCATTTCTTCCATTGCAACGCTGGTTTCGGTGTTTACAATGATGCTTTTGGCATCTCCTATTCTCACCGTGGTGGTGTTAATCACCGCTTTCGGTATTCTCTATGTGACCAAGTTTGTGGCGAGTCGCTCTGCCAAGTTCTTCATTGGCCAGCAGAAAGCCCTGGGCGCTGTCAACGGCTATGTGGAGGAAATGATCTCCGGCCAGCGGGTTGTGAAGGTGTTCTGCCGGGAGGAAACCTGCAAGAAAGAGTTTGATGTCATCAACGAAAACCTGCGGGAGAATGCCTACAAAGCTGGCGCTTTCACCAATATGATGGGCCCGGTGAACAATAACTTAGGCTATATCCAGTACACCATTTTGGCGCTGGTTGGCGGCTATGTGGCCATCGCATCTAACGGCAGCCTTTTGAACTTAGGCGGCCTGGCTGCCTTCCTGCTCTTAAGCCGGAAATTCAATATGCCCATCGGTCAGGTCAGTAACCAAATTAACGCCATCGTTATGGCTTTGGCCGGCGCGGAGCGTATTTTCGATTTGATGGATGCAGAAGTTGAAGAAGACGAAGGCTATGTGACCTTGGTGAATGCCAAGGAAGAAAACGGCGTTCTTACCGAGTGCAAAGAGCGTACCGGCCGCTGGGCTTGGCGGCATCCCCACCAGGCTGACGGCTCTGTCACCTACACCGAGCTCACCGGCGCTATCACCATGGACGAGGTGGACTTCGGCTATGTAGAAGACAAACAGGTGCTCCACGGCGTGACCCTGTACGCAAACCCCGGTCAGAAGATCGCCTTTGTGGGCGCAACCGGCGCAGGCAAGACCACCATTACAAACCTCATTAACCGGTTCTATGACATTGCCGACGGCAAGATCCGCTACGACGGCATCAACATCAACAAGATCAAGAAAGCCGACCTGCGGAAGTCCCTGGGCATTGTTCTCCAGGAGACCAATCTGTTCACCGGCACGGTGATGGAGAATATCCGCTACGGCAATTTGGATGCCACCGACGAGGAGTGCATTGCCGCCGCTAAGACCGCCAATGCCCACGATTTCATCACCCGTCTGCCGGAGGGCTACAACACCCACCTGTCCGGCAACGGCGCTCAGCTCTCCCAGGGTCAGCGGCAGCTGATTGCCATTGCCCGGGCGGCGGTGGCTGATCCCCCTGTGATGATCCTGGACGAGGCCACCTCCTCCATCGATACCCGCACCGAGGCCTTGGTGCAGAAGGGTATGGACGCGCTGATGCAAGGCAGAACCACCTTCGTCATCGCCCACCGTTTGAGCACCGTCCGCAATGCAGATTGCATTATGGTGCTTGACCACGGCAAAATCATCGAGCGTGGCACCCACGCAGATCTCATTGCCCAGCAAGGCACTTACTACCGGCTCTACACCGGCGCTTTCGAACTTGAATAAGAACAAAACCCACCCTCACGGGTGGGTTTTAACATTAAAAACTGAAACCTTGCACCACATTGCCAGCGATGCGCTCGGAGGGGTATATAGGGGAGGGGCGGTTCGCAAGCGGGAGTTGCGGCTCAGCCTTTTCCTGTTGCGGTACCCAAAATTTCCTGTTCGCTGTCCGCTCACGAAATTTTGACCGCTGCCACTCGCTCAGGTAGCTTTATCCGCCACCGGCGGCGCTCCCATCGCTCCCCCTATATCGCATTCTTTGGGTACTTTCTTGGCGAAACAAGAAAGTACCGCCACCGGCAGGTAATACCATTGTGCCGAGAGATTGCCACGCCAGTTTGCAAACTGGGTCGCAATGACGGAGAAAGAGGTTTACTTCTGCATGCGGATGACTGCCATACCGGGGGCATCGGGGGCAATCAGGTTCACTTGATACAGTGCCTCCGCCGCAGCTTCCCGGGTCAGGGGTGCGTTGGCATCCAGTTCGATGCCGTTTTCTGCCATTACGGTCAGACTGGCATAGGCCCAGGTGGGAATTTCCGTATCGTTGGCAGCGGTCTGCTCTACCACATCGGCGCTCACGGTCAGATCCAGGACATTTTGCAGCATCACAGCTGCTTCTGCTCCGGTGATGGGCTGGGACAGATCGGCGGTATCCTGCCAGCCAGCCATCAGACCGCTGCGCTGGGCGGCTACCATATAGGGCTTCAGCCAGGCTGGGGTGTTAGCGGGCAGCTCAATGCTATCTGCATTGCCTGCAGGAATCTCCAGGAGCTTTACCACCATGGTGAGGAACTCCTCCCGGGTGACGGTCTTATCGGGATAAAAACAGGCATTGCCGCCTACTTCCTCGCCTACGAACAGACCGGTATTGCGCAGCCATTCCGCCTCAAAACGGCTGTCAAGGCCAACTGTATCGGTGTACTTCCGGCCGTCGGAGGGCTTCAAAATTTGGATGGTGACAGTGGCGGTGCGGGATACATTGCCGGCAGGGTCGGCGGCGGTATAGGTGAAGGAGTCGATGCCCACCTTATTCTTCTTGGGGGTGTAGGTGAATGTGCCGTCGGCCTTCAGCTCAACGCTTCCCCGCTTAGGGCCCCGGACCACCGTAAAGGTAAGCTGTTCCCCCTCCGGGTCGCTGGCTTTTAAAACGCCATCGTTGGGCAGGTTCTTATAGGTTTCGATAGACAGATCCTGAGCAACGGGAGCCTTGTCCTCCTTGCCGCGAATGGCAATGGTCATTGTGGCGTTCTTCTCTACCCGGTTTTCATAAATGGGCAGGTAGCTGATCACCGCCTGGGCATCTTCTTCAGTGCGCAGAGGGTGGAAGGTAAGCTGCTCCAGCTGGCTGGCGGTGAGAATATCCCCCGCCCGCAGGACACGGTTACCCAGCATCACTGTGCCGGTGGTGGCATCGGGAAGCTCCGTGATGCAGACACCGGACAAAGGGCTCTTTTCTGTGGCAAATTCTTTTGCAGTAAAGCAGTAAACGCTGTCGCAGTCCACTTCCGTGGCGGCTGCGGTCAGACCTAACAGGCAAACGCAGGCCAAAATTAGGCAGATGATACGAATTCGTTTCATTGAAAATCCTCCTGTATTTGTGTTCGGAGGTAGTGTTTGCCACCGGCGCAAAAAATATGCAAAGAAAAAAGGACTGTCGAAACAGTCCTTTTTGATTTTTAGTTGCCGTTTAAGAAGTCATCTGCGCCCATAGAGGTCTCCGGGTGCTGATGCAAATGCTTGAAAATCTCTCCCATCCAAGGGGCTAAGCCTTGGCTTCCTGCAAATATTTATTTTCCATCCTCAAAATCCCTCACGGCGACGCTGTTTTCTAAGGGCTTTCCGCTTAATTGCCGCTTGCTGCTCTTGCTTTTGTTCTTCTGTTTCGGTGAGCAGCTCGGGAACTTCCACCGGGCGACCCTCACTGTCGATGGCCACCATATCAATATAGGCTCTGTTGATCATCGTCCGGCTGCCGTCAAGGGCTTCTCTGTAGGTATCCACCCGTATCTCCATAGAGGAACGGCCCACATTGGTCACCATTCCCTGCAAAACCACCATATCTCCCTCATAGGCAGGGGCCTGGAACTGGAGATTGTCAATAGCGGCAGTGGTGACGATGGCGCCACAGTGGCGAATGGCAACGATGCCCGCCAGTTCATCGATCCAGTAGATCAGCTGTCCGCCAAAAAGCCGGCCATAGTGATTGATATGGCTGGGGCGAATGAGATATTGCTGCTCTGTCAGCGAATCGCTGACCTTCTTCACAGGTCGCATAAGGGACTCCTTTTCTGTTTTTCCCTATCATAGCAGAAAACGGCCCCTTTCGCAAGAGAAAACTGCCATTTACGGGATGGCAGTTTTCGGATTGCAGAATTTTGCACAGCTACATTTGGCAGAATACAGGAAAAATTGAAAAAACTTTTGTAAAATCAAGGGAATTTCCTATTGACATTTCGCACAAAAGGGTTATAATGTGTTTTATCACATTAGCACGGTAAAGTGCCAAAGGAGAAAACCATGCAAAATCGCTATGACAAGAGTACTGAAGTCCTTTGCGAAGCCCTCCTGTGTCTGAACACCAAAGAGGAATGCTTGGCTTTTTTGGAGGACATCTGCACCATTAAGGAAATCCAGGACATTTCCCAGCGCTTAGAGGTAGCAAAACTGCTCAGCCAGGGTATCAGCTACACCACCATCTGCAGTCAGACCGGCGCCAGCACCGCCACCATCAGCCGTGTTAGCCGCAGCTATGAGTACGGCGCCGGCGGCTACAAGACCGTCATTTCCCGTTTGAATAAGGAGAAAACCAATGCTTGATACCAAGATTCTGAAAAACGAAGAGAAGGCTGTGTTCGCCCTGCGAAAGCTCTACCGGCAGTACGGCTATTCTCCCTATAAGATGAGCAAATTCGAATCCTACGAATACTACATTCAAAACAAGGACTTCCTGGTCAGCGACCGGATCATCACCTTTAATGACACCAACGGAAGACTTTTGGCATTGAAGCCCGACGTGACCCTGTCCATCATCAAAAACGGTGAGGACAATCCCGGCTGCAAGCAGAAGGTCTATTATAACGAGAATGTTTACCGGGTCTCCGAGAACACCCACCAGTTTAAGGAGATTATGCAAGCAGGCTTGGAGTGCATCGGCGACATTGACCTGTACGATATTTTCGAGGCAGTTTCCTTAGCTGCCCAGAGCCTGGCGCTGATTTCCGAGGATTTTGTGTTGCAGATCTCCCATTTGGGTGTGCTGTCTGCGGTACTGGAGGAGATCTCTCCTGACCAGGCCTTCCGGCAGAAGGTCATCGGCTGTATGAAGAGCAAAAATCCCCACGATCTGTCCCGGCTGTGCCAGCAGTACGGTGTGGAGGATCGGCAGCTGATGCAGATGCTGGGCGCTTACGGCCCCCGGAACAAGGTATTAACGCAGCTTGCGAATTTGAGCTGCGGGCAGGAGGCACTGCAGGAACTGAAGACCCTGTCCTCTCTGCTGGATCAGCTGCCCTGGGGCGATAAGATCGTGTTTGATTTCTCCGCTGTGAACAATATGAATTACTACAACGGCATCGTGTTCCGTGGCTTCTTAAGCGGCATCTGCGAAAGCGTACTGGCGGGCGGTCAATACGACAAGCTGATGGAAAAACTGGACCGCCGGGCCGGCGCAGTGGGTTTTGCAGTGTATTTGGATCTTTTGGAGCAGCTTCCCAATGAGGAAGAAGAATACGATGTGGATGTGCTGCTGCTTTATGAAGAGGACACAGACAAGCTGGCAGTAGCCAAGGCCGTTTCCGCTTTGACCTCCGTTGGCAAGACCGTCAGCGCACAGAAAGCCACACCGCCCAAGCTCCGCTACCGCAAGCTGATGAAACTGTCAAAGGAGGGCGCATTATGCTGAATGTTGCATTACCCAAGGGTCGCCTGGGCGAAAAGGTTTACGCTATGTTTGAAAATGCCGGCTTTGAATGCCCCTCCATCAAGGAGAATAACCGCAAGCTGATTTTTGAGAACACCGAAAAGCAGGTCCGCTACTTCTGGGTCAAGCCCTCGGATGTGGCCATCTATGTGGAGCGGGGCGCAGCGGATATCGGTGTGGCCGGCAAAGATATTCTGCTGGAATACGAGCCGGATGTTTACGAACTGTTGGATCTAGACCTGGGCAAATGCCGTATGGCCGTGGCTGCCCCGGCTTCCTTCCGTGACAACGAAAACCGCACCTTGAAGGTCGCCACCAAGTTTACCAACATTGCCGCAAATTACTACAGCAGCATCGGTCGGCAGATCGATATTATCAAGCTCAACGGCTCTATCGAGCTGGCCCCCATTTTGGGGCTTAGCGATGTGATTGTGGATATTGTGGAGACCGGCACAACGCTGAAAGAAAACAATCTGGAAGTGAAACAGACCATTCTCCCCATCAGTGCAAGACTCATCGCCAACAAAGCAAGCTTTCAATTCAAAGGGGCGCAGATTGAAACCCTTCTGCGCGAAGTAAGAAACCAGGTGAACAGTTGTGATTAAGATTTATAATTATGGGCAAGTCCCCAACGAAGAGATTTTTGCCCGGGAAAATATTGCCGCCAATGTGGAAGGCGTGGTCACGGAGATCATTTCCACCGTGGCAACCTTAGGTGACAAGGCCCTCTATGCCTATGCTACCAAGTTTGACAAGGTAAATCTCACCGCCTTGGAAGTGACCCAGGCGGAGATCGACGAGGCTTTCGCCTCCGTTGAGACGGAATTTTTGGACATTCTCCGGGAGGCGGCTGCCAACATCCGGGCCTACCACGAAAAGCAGGTACGTAACAGCTTTATTCTCAACGAAAAAGATGGCGTGGTCATCGGTCAGAAAGTGACCCCCATTGAAAAAGTGGGTCTGTATGTGCCCGGCGGCACAGCCGCATACCCCTCCACGGTACTGATGGATTCCATTCCCGCCAAGATTGCCGGCTGCAAAGAAATCGTAATGGTCACACCCCCTGCCAAGGACGGCAAGGTAAATCCTGTGATTCTGGCCGCTGCCAAAATTGCCGGTGTGGACCGGATCTTCAAGGTGGGCGGCGCCCAGGCGGTGGCCGCATTGGCCTACGGAACCGAGAGCATTCCCAAGGTGGACAAAATCGTTGGCCCGGGCAATGCCTATGTGGCGGAGGCTAAAAAGCAGGTCTTCGGCCGGGTGTCCATCGATATGATCGCCGGTCCCAGTGAGATCTTAGTGGTGGCAGATGCCACGGCAAATCCCTGCTTTGTGGCAGCGGATCTGCTGAGCCAGGCCGAGCACGACAAGATGGCCAGCGCCGTGCTGGTCACCGACAGCCGTGCCTTTGCTGAGGAAGTAAGCAAGGAACTGGAACTGCAGATTCCCCAGCTACCCCGCGCCGAGATCGCAAGAGCATCTATTGACTGCAACGGTAAAATCATTGTGGCAGAGGGTAATCTGATGCAGGCCATTGAGATCGCCAACGAGATTGCTCCCGAGCATTTGGAGCTTTGTGTGGACAATCCCTTCGATTACTTAGATAAGATCAAACACGCAGGCTCTATCTTTATGGGCAAGTATTGTCCCGAGGCCTTGGGCGACTATTTCGCAGGCCCCAACCACACCCTGCCAACCAGCGGCACAGCCCGATTCTCTTCGCCGTTGTCCGTTGATGACTTTGTGAAGAAGACCCAATTTACTTATTATACCGAAAACGCTCTGGAGAAAGTGGCGGACAAGATTGCCTTCTTCGCCCACAAAGAGGGCCTGGATGCCCACGCCAAGAGCGCAACCATTCGGTTTGAGGAGAAAAAATGAGTAAGTTTTTTACAGAAAAATTTGCAAATCTTACGCCCTACACCCCCGGTGAACAGCCCAGAGATATGCAATATGTGAAGCTGAACACCAACGAATCCCCCTTTCCGCCCTCTGCCGGCGTTTCTGCGGCAGTGGCTAAAGAGTGCGGAAAACTGCAGCTGTATTCCGACCCGGAAAGCACCGCTCTGCGGGCAAAATTAGCAGAGTTTTATGGGGTGAAACCCTCCCAGGTGTTGGTGTCCAATGGCTCTGACGAGGCGCTGAACTTCGCTTTCATGGCTTTTGCCGACGAGAAATCCCCCTTGGCTTTCCCGGACATCACCTACGGTTTTTACCCGGTGTTTGCCCAGCTGAACCACATCCCCCACACCCAAATCCCCTTGAAAGAGGATTTTTCCATTGACCCCGCCGATTATATGGCTATCCACAAGACCGTGGTCATCGCCAATCCCAACGCACCCACCGGTATGTGCCTGTCCCTTGACCAAATCGAAAACATTGTAAAGAGCAATCCTGATAATGTGGTAATCATCGACGAGGCTTATGTGGATTTCGGCGGCGAGAGCGCTGTAAAACTGGTGGATTCCTATGAGAATCTCTTAGTCGTGCAGACCTTCTCCAAGTCCCGTTCCATGGCCGGCGCCCGGCTGGGCTTCGCTATCGGAAGTGAGCAGCTGATTGCCGACTTAAACACCATCCGCTACTCCACCAATCCCTACAATGTAAACCGGATGACGGAGTTTGCAGGTGTTGCCGCCTTGGAAGAAAATGACTACTATCTGCAAAACGCCAAGACCATTATGGCAAACCGGGCATGGACTGTGGAGCAGTTGGAAAAACTGGGCTTTACCGTACTTAATTCCAAGGCAAACTTCGTCTTTGCCAAGTCGGACAAGGTGGATGGTGAAAAGCTTTATAAAGAACTGAAGGCCCGGGGCGTACTGGTGCGTCACTTTACAAAGGAGCGCATTTGTCCCTATGTGCGCATCACCATCGGCACGATGGCGCAGATGCAGACCCTTATGGAAAAAATCAAAGAAATACTGGGAGCATAACTATGAGAACCACCCAAATCAAGCGTAAAACCGGGGAAACCGACATTTCCCTTTCTCTCAATTTAGACGGCACCGGCACATCCAAATTGGCAACCGGCTGCGGCTTTTTAGACCATATGCTGACCCTCTTTGCCAAGCACGGCCGGTTTGATTTAGAAGTCACCTGCGTGGGCGATACCTATGTGGATTACCACCACACTGTAGAGGATATCGGCATCTGCTTAGGTAAGGCCTTTGCCGAAGCCTTAGGCGACAAAAAGGGCATTATCCGCTACGGTGACACCACCTTGGCTATGGACGAAAGTCTCATTCTCACAGCAGTGGATATTTCCGGACGGGGCGGCTGCTACTATGCCTTAGAGATTCCCACGGAAAAGGTGGGCGATTTTGACACGGAGCTGGTGCTGGAGTTCTTTATCGCCTTTGCCAACAACGCAGGCTTGACTCTGCATCTGCGGCAGCTTTGCGGCTCCAACTCCCACCACATCATCGAAGGCACTTTCAAGTCCGTGGCCCGAAGCCTTAAGAAAGCTGTTGCCATCGACAAGGCCTTTGCTAATGAAGTCCCCTCCACGAAAGGAATCTTATAATGATTGCAGTTGTTGATTACGGCGTGGGAAATCTCTTTTCCCTGTGCTGCTCACTGGAGCGGATCGGCGCTGATGCCAAGGTTACATCTGATCCTGCGGAGATTCGGGGGGCAGAAAAAATCATTCTTCCCGGCGTGGGTGCTTTTGCCGACGCGGCAAAAAAGCTCCGGGATTCCGGTCTTGACAAGGTGATTTTGGAGCAGGCTGCCGCCAGCAAAGAAATTATGGGCATTTGCTTAGGTATGCAGCTGCTGTTTGAAAAAAGCTATGAGTTTGGCGAGCATACGGGCTTGGGTTTGCTGAAGGGCAGTGTGATCGGTATGGAGGGCACGCTCCCCACCGAACTGAAAATCCCCCATATCGGCTGGAATGCTCTGCATTTTACCAAAGAAAGCAAGCTCCTTAAGTACATCAAAGAGGGCGATTGCGTGTATTTCGTCCACTCCTTCTATGTAGACCCTGGGGCAGAAAGCGTAGTGGCCACCGCCGAGTACGGCAAATTCGTCACCGCCGCTGTGCAGTGCGGCAATGTGATGGGCTGCCAGTTCCACCCGGAGAAAAGCGGTGAGGTAGGCCTTAACATTCTGCGGGCCTTCTGTGAAAAGGAGGAAACACTATGATCCTGTTTCCGGCAATCGATCTTTATGAAAAGAAAGCCGTACGGCTTTACAAAGGCGATTATGCCAATATGACCGTTTACAGCGAAAATCCCATTGAAATCGCACGGGATTTTGAAAATTGCGGCTGCACCCATATCCATATGGTGGACTTGGAGGGCGCCAAGGACGGCACTACCCCCAACCTTGCCATTGTGGAGCAGGTAGCCAAAGAAACCTCCCTCTTTGTGGAGATCGGCGGCGGCATCCGCAATATGGAAACGGTGGAAAAGTACTTATCAGCCGGTGTTTCCCGGGTGATCTTGGGTACGGCGGCTGTCAACGACGAGGCATTCCTCCGCTCCGCTGTTGAGAAATACAGCGACAAAATCGCCGTGGGCGCGGATGTAAAGGACGGCTACATTGCTATCAAGGGCTGGCTGGAAAAATCCAACCTGACTTTGGAAGATTTCCTGGCAAATATGCAGGAAATCGGTGTCAAGCACATTATCTGCACCGACATCTCCAAGGACGGCGCTATGCAGGGCACAAACCTTGCTCTGTACCGGCAGCTTTCTGAGAAATTCGCCTTAGACATTACCGCCTCCGGCGGCGTGTCCACTATGGAGGATATTCGCCAGTTGCGGAAGATGGACATTTACGGTGCCATCATCGGCAAGGCCTATTACACCGGCGCTATCGACCTGAAGGAAGCTTTGGAGGTAGCGAAATGATTACTAAACGCATCATTCCCTGCCTGGACATCAAAAACGGACGGGTGGTGAAGGGCACTAATTTTCAGGGCCTTTCCGATGTTTCTTCCCCCATTGAGCTGGCAAAGCATTATTCCGATTGCGGTGCGGACGAGCTGGTGTTCTATGACATCACCGCCTCTGCCGAGGGCCGGCAGCTGTTTACCGATGTGCTGCGGGAAGTGGCATCGCAAATCTTCATTCCTCTGACCGTGGGCGGCGGTATCAATACCGTAGACGATTTTGACAGAGTGCTCAAATGCGGCGCCGACAAGGTCAGTGTCAACTCCGGTGCGATCCGCAATCCCCAACTGATTTACGAAGCTGCCCAAAAATACGGCAGCCAGTGCGTGGTGCTGTCAGCTGATATCAAGCGGGTGGACGGTCAGTTCCGGGTCTTTGCCAAGGGTGGCAGAGAGGACACCGGTATGGAGGCCATCGCCTGGATCAAAAAGGGCGTTGCCTTAGGCGCAGGTGAGGTGGTGGTCAACTCCATCGACACCGACGGTGTAAAACAGGGCTTTGACATAGAGATGCTGCAAGCCGTGTGCGATGCGGTGAATGTGCCGGTGATCGCCTCCGGCGGCGCAGGCTCTGTACAGCATTTTACCGACCTGTTCCGCGCTATTCCCACCATCGATGCGGCACTGGCTGCATCTGTGTTCCATTTCGGACAGATTGCAATCCCTGACCTAAAGCAGGAACTGAAAAAGAATAACATTATTGTGAGGTTATAATATGCTCTCCATTGATAATCTGAAATTTGACGAAAATGGCCTGATCCCCGCTGTTGTGGTGGATTCCATCACCAAGAAGGTGCTGACCGTGGCCTATATGAACAAAGAAAGCCTGCAAATCTCTATGGAAAAGGGTCTGACCTGCTTCTGGAGCCGCTCCCGGCAGGAGCTGTGGCTGAAAGGCGAAACCAGCGGCAATTACCAGCACATTGTTTCCATCACCGCTGATTGCGACGGCGATGCTTTGGTTGTGGTGGTAGAAAAAGACGGTCCCGCCTGCCACAAGGGCACGGATTCCTGCTTTACTTCCCCGGTTTGGGAAAGTGAGCAGCTGCAGGAGTTCAGCCTGCAGGGCCTTTACGATATGCTCGTTGGCAGAAACGAAAACCGCCCCGAGGGCTCTTATACCACCTACCTCTTTGAAAAGGGCATCGATAAGATCCTCAAGAAGGTTGGCGAGGAATGCACCGAGGTCATTATCGCCGGCAAGGCCGATGACAAAAAAGAAACTATCTACGAGCTGGCAGACCTTGCCTATCACGCAATGGTACTGATGGTGCAGATGGGCATTACCGTGGAAGATGTCCACAAAGAACTGGCCTCCCGCCACATCATTGACCACAAGGTCAAGCAGGAGAAGATGACCAAATGATCCCCTGTAACTACCACACCCACACCTGTTTCTGCGACGGCAAGCACACCCCGGAGGAAATGGTGCTGGAGGCCATTCGCCTGGGCTGCCGGGAAATCGGCTTTTCCGGGCATTCTTATACCCCCTTTGACGGCAGCTATTGTATGACCAAAGAAAATACTTTGGCCTATATTGACACCGTCCGGGCTTTGCAGAGAAAATACGCAAATCAAATCAAGATTTACCTTGGCATTGAGCAGGATTATCACTCCCCGGAATCCACTGCAGGCTATGACTATATCATCGGCTCTGTGCACTATGTGGAAAAGGACGGGACATACCTGTCCATTGACGAAAGTAAGGAAACCCAAATCGCCATCGTAGAGCAGTATTACGGCGGAGATTTTTACAGCTTTGTCGAAGACTATTACGCAGTGGTTTCTGATGTGTACCGCAAAACCAAGTGCCACATCATCGGTCATTTCGATCTCATTACCAAGTTCAACCGGGAGGGCGATCTCTTTGACCCGGGCCACCCCCGATATCGGACAGCGGCGCAAAAGGCTCTTAACGCTTTGCTGGATACACCGGCAATTCTGGAAGTGAACACCGGCGCAATATCCCGGGGCTACACTACCGAGCCCTACCCCACCCGGGATATTCTTACCCAATGGGTAAATGCCGGCAAAAAGATCATTTTCTCCTCTGATTGCCACAGCAAAGACCATATCCTTTACGGCTACGATATTTACAAGGAAATCACAAAATAAAAACAGAGAGGATAACCCTCTCTGTTTTTATTTGCAGGGTTTACTCCCGGGGAAAGCTGTGCTATACTATGATTGTTAAACTGCAAACTTTCCTGTAAAGGAGAAATATATGACAGATTATATCTTTAAAATCATAACCCTGTTGGGCGGTCTTGCCCTGTTCCTGTTCGGTATGGACGTGATGGGCAAGTCCTTAGAGCGCCAAGCCGGCGGTAAACTGCAGACGGTTTTGGCCAAAATGAGTTCCAATGTGTTCAAGGGCTTCCTGCTGGGTATGGGCGTCACCGCGGTGATCCAGTCCTCCTCCGCAACCACCGTCATGGTGGTCGGTTTCGTTAACTCCGGCATTATGACCCTGAAGCAGGCTGTGGGCGTGATCATGGGTTCCAACATCGGCACCACCGTCACCGCCTGGATTTTGTCCCTTTCCGGCTTGGAGGGTGACAGCTTCATCATTAAGCTCTTTAAGCCCACCACCTTAGCACCCCTGGTTGCCATCATCGGCATTGCCCTGTTTATGTTCTCCAAGAGTGAGAAGAAAAAGGGCATCGGCACCATCTGCCTGGGCTTTATGGCGCTGATGACCGGTATGGACATCATGGGTGACTCTATGGCATTTTTAAAGGACGAGCCCTGGTTTGCTCAGCTGATGATCTCCTTCTCCAACCCCCTGGTGGGCATCCTGTTTGGCGCGCTTCTCACCGCAGTGATTCAATCCTCCTCGGCATCTATTGGTATTTTGCAGGGCCTGTGCAGCACCGGTGTTGTTACCTTCGGCAGCGCCATCCCCATTATTTTGGGTCAGAACATCGGTACCACCATCACCGCTATGATGGGCGCTATCGGCGCAAACCGCAACGCCCGCCGCACCGCTATGGTCCACCTGCTGTTCAATGTGGTTGGCGTGCTGATTTTTGTGGTGGCTTTCTATGGCTTGGGGCTGTTCATTGATTGGACGTTCCTCAGCAGTCCTGCCGCTGCCTGGGATATCGCCGTGATCCACACTCTCTTCAACATTGCTGCTACCTGCGTGCTGATGCCTATGAACGGCCTGCTTGTGAAGCTGGCTTGTGTGTTCATTCCCAAGAAAGAGACTCCCCAGCCCACGGAGCTTTTGGACGAGCGTCTGCTGGCAACCCCCGCTGTTGCTGTCCAGCGGGCCCATGAGGTGGCCAGCGAAATGGCCGCCGATGCAGCCGAGGCTATGCGCCTGGCTATGGGTCTGACTAAGAAATTCAGTCCCGCCGTAATGGAAGATGTCATTGCCCTGGAAGACAAGACCGACCGCTATGAGGACGCCCTGGGCACCTATCTGGTGAAGCTTTCCAATATGCGCCTGTCCGTGAAGGACAACCGCATCCTCAACACCCTGCTCTACTCCATTTCCGACATCGAGCGGATCGCCGACCACGCCCTGTCCGTGGCCAAGGCAGCTCTGGAGATCGAGGAAAAGAAGGTGGAGTTCTCCAAGCAGGCCAAGGGTGAGTTGGCGGTTTTGGAGCGGGCTGTGTTAGATGCTGTGGACCGGACTGTAGAAGCTTACAAAAACCTCAACCGGGAGCAGGCCTCAAAAATCGAGCCCCATGAGCAGGTTGTCGACGCCCTGGTCCGGGAGGTCAAATCCCGCCACGTGCGCCGTCTGCGGGACGGACTTTGCACCGTGGAATACGGCTTTGTGCTGGAGGACCTGCTGACCGCTTTCGAGCGGACCGCAGACCACTGCTCCAATGTGGCTGTGGAAATGCTGCAGGTTTCCGAGGGCAAGTTGGAGGCTCACGAATACCTGAATGCGCTGAAAGCCGGCGAGCTCCACGAATCCGCCGCCTTTGCCGAGCAATTTGCCAAGTACAAGGCCCGGTACGCCTTCCCCGAAGAAAACTAAAATAAAAGCAGCCGCCGACCATCAGGTCGGCGGCTGTTTCTATCTGTTCGACATATTGGAATTTATCTAACTGTTGTTTTTCTACTCGATAGTGATTTTGATATTACCTGTATCTGTGATAATCTCACATTTTTCATCTGCGATTACTTTTGGAATATCAATATTGCCTGTGTCGCTTTCAGCAAAAACAACTTTATCTGTAAGGAAGCTTCCCGTAACATTACC
>JAFZDL010000057.1 GCA_017561205.1 Oscillospiraceae bacterium
AAAGGGTGCCAATTTTTGCAAAGTGAGATGGTGCCCCACGTGTGCATGGTTGAAGTCGCGGAAGTATGCTGGCGAGGTGAGAAGCATACTGACCCAGCTCGAATCGTTGCGTCCTGTTCGGTATGTCTTTCTGACCCTGACCATGAGGAACGTGCCCCTTACGGAGCTTAAGGACGCCCTCAAGACCATGAACAGGGCTTTTAAGCTGCTAGCCTTGTCGCCAGAGTTTAAGGGCGTTGTTTTGGGCTATGTCCGTGCCCTTGAAGCGTTAGGCGGGAACACGCAGGCAGGCGAAGCCCACCCGCATTACCATTGCCTCCTTGTCGTAAAGCCCGAGTATTTTAGCAGGGGCTACATCACCCAAGCCCGTTGGGCGGAGTTATGGCAGAGGTGTTTACGTGCCGATTATGTCCCTGTTGTTGACGTGAGGAAGGTTAAGCCGAAGTGTGAGGGACGGACAGCCAGAGACAGCGGGATTTTTGAAACCGTGAAGTACATCGCCAAGCCCCAAGACATCGGGAGCTTGTGCCAGAGTGATTTTGAGGAACTCGACCGCCAGATGAAGGGGATAAAGCAATACACGCAGGGCGGAGTGCTGAAGGACTTTGAGCCAAAGAAGGACGAAGGCTTTAGCCCAGAGGAATGGAAGTTACTCGGCATAGAGTTTTACGAATGGGCAGGCAATGAATACCACCTAAAAAAATACAAACCCGTTTAGAGCTCCCCGATGTTGTTGTGAACCCCGATGTATATAAGGGCGCATTTACGAAAACTAAAGTTTTCATGCGCTAGGGGATACCCCTAGAACCCGTCAGGGCATAGCCCCGAACCCCGAAAAACGTCGCCGTTTTTGTTTGGCTTGATGACCAAGCCCTCCCGTCATTGCAGGCGAGCAATGAGACGGGAGCCGTGCCGTTTGAGAGCCCGCGAGTTGGGGGGCTGGGGCACTCCCCAGCTAGAGCCTAACACCCAACACGCGGAGCCGCACAGCACGACGCGGGAGCGACACGGAGCGAATGGCTTGCCCCTTGCTTCCCTCATGAGCCTAGACCCCGCAGGAGCACCCCCCAAAGTGTTACGGAAGCAACACGGGGGGAATAGTGCCCTACACACGCCAGAGAGCCCCCCAGAGCGTTCAGGAGGCGTCCCAGAGGGTTACATCGGGGGAATAGTGCCCTACACACGCCAGAGAGCCCCCCAGAGCGTCAGAGGGTGTTCTTTTGGGTCGTTTTTAGGGGCATGTTTTGGACGCCGGGAATGGTGCCGGAAGTCGCACTTTATAACTTAACTTGATACATTAGAAACGTTGGCAATTTATGGGGAAGTAATAATCTCGCAGAAATCAGGGGAAAAAATAGCTTGCGAGATGTAGTTGAATGGGGTAGATCTGTATGAGTTGAAATAACCAAACTACCCCATGGGACTTTTATACCCGATATGCTGAAAATCTAGCGCGAACTGGAGTATCAGCATTAGCTAACTTTGAGTGTTATTAGCTATGAGTAAGATAATCGAAACAGAAGACCCGAGTCAAGATCCCCTTTTAGGGCTTTTGAAACATCACCTACAAGGTTACACCTCCCGAATATGGCGGTTTTATGCGGAGGCAGGCGACGAGAAGAAGGCGAAGCGTTGTGAGGAATGCGGGACACTTCCCCTGTTTGAGCTATGGGAGCACCTCATGACGGCGGAGCGGAGGCGGAAGCTAAAGGGTGCCAATTTTTGCAAAGTGAGATGGTGCCCCACGTGTGCATGGTTGAAGTCGCGGAAGTATGCTGGCGAGGTGAGAAGCATACTGACCCAGCTCGAATCGTTGCGTCCTGTTCGGTATGTCTTTCTGACCCT
>JAFZDL010000058.1 GCA_017561205.1 Oscillospiraceae bacterium
TCTATCGGGGTGTAGCGCAGTTGGTAGCGCGCTTGGTTCGGGTCCAAGAGGCCGGGCGTTCGAATCGCCTCACTCCGACCATCTCCCTATGGAATCATGGATACATGGTTCCATAGGGATTTTTGTTTTTCGGATAGCATTCCATATGCGTCTGTGTTATAATCCTGTTAGACAAACTTGAATTTGTCTAACTGATAAAAACTAATTTCAGTATAATTAGAGGTTAGCAAAATGTTCAATATTGATTGGGAGCCTTTCAACGGTATGGCACATAGGCCGTGGCTTATGTTTTTGGGCCTGATTTTTTGCATTATTGCATGGGCTGCTGGGCTTTTTTTGTGTATCTTCTCTGGCTACAATGTCACCTCTGAGAATGAAACCACATTCGTCGAAACCAGTTTCGTCGCTTACGAAACAAGTAAAGATGAACTGCATCTTTCTGCACCTACTGGCGAAATCTATATTATTAATTCCTATACTTATTACAATGGCAACTTCGATAATCCTACATTTTTATGCAATGGTGAAACCTACTGCATACGGGTATCTAATGCAGGATATATTTATTCAATGACCAATTCAACAGGTAACCATCTTATTACTTTTGAATCTGAGCGTGAGGCTTATCGCAACAGCCAGAGAGTAGCAGTTGTGTTAATGGCGGTTATGCTATTGCTAACTATTGCACATTTCGTGTTGGCATTGGTTGTAAGCAACAACTCAGAGTGGTATCCTACTTGGTTAGTCAAAATACTATTCGCAAATGCATCCGAGTTTTGGTCGTAGTACCGTATAGAACAGTTAGACAAATTCCAATTTATCTAACTGGTACCCTAAGGATCATTATCGTTCCTTGGGGTGCATTTTATCGGTACAGGGTGCAAAAATTTGTGCCAGGGTGCATCCAAGCACCTTGGGGTGCAAATTTCGCGATAGGGGTGCATTTGTCAAACTCTCGCCATAAATTGTATCCATAATTATCATCAAACCCATCTCCCTGTGGAATCATGGGTACATGATTCCATGGGGATTTTATATTCGAATTCCGTTCTTGTTTGTGGTGTAATTCAATTTGACAACTTGAATTTGCGAGTGTGTGAACATATATGAAATGTAAAAAGCAGCGAGGGCAAAAGCGCAAATTAAAGGCATTGCTCAATAATATAGAACAGATATTTCCTTACCAGAATACTCAATGCCAATATGAATGTTTTCGCACTCCAAGTGACCAGTTTATTTCATCTCCAAAGACCTACGGAAAAATCAAGACACAGTTTTGTAGAGCCTGGCTTGATAAAACTGTTGAAATCATTGAGCTGAAACCAAATTGCCTATCCTTTTGCAAGGTTGTTGCTGTTATCGATGAATTTAACCTTTGGAATTCTCAAATAATAGTGTTCTATGACAGGAATTACTATGAATCCTTTTGGAAAAGAACTTCTGGTGTGCAAATTTGGCAGCCTATTGATATGCAAGGAAAGTCATTCACCCAACAACGAAATATTTCATCAAGGCTAAACGAGAAATGCTATTTTGAAATAATCAGCGATGCTGATTATTCGCATAAAACAAGACTGTGGTTTTATGGTGATGTTCAATAATTTGACAAAATCCAATCAGTTTATCAGGCAACTCCACATATTATTGTATTTTCAAGGTTACATCACGAAAAAAGCGGAACCGCAATGCGATTCCGCTTTTTGTCTTTAAATGGCATTCAGAGCCTTGGTCAGAACTTCTTCGTGGTCAAACGCCAGTTCAGACAGATCAATCTTCTCGCCGTTGAACGCCAGCTTCAAGCCGTCTGCTTCCAGCGCAACATCATACCAGTCCGCTTCCGCGGCGTCGTCGCCTGCCTGGACGGTCAGCTTGTCTGCATCCACCACGGACACGAAAGCGGCGGAAACCACCCAGCCTCTGGGGTCGCGGTTCGGTTTGCTGAAAATATCAACCAGCTTCAGCTCCAGACCTGCAACGCCGGTCTCCTCTTCCAGTTCCCGGGCTGCAGTCAGCTCCACAGCCTCGTTTTCGTTGGCAAAACCGCCGGGGAGAGCCAGCTTGCCGATGAAAGGATGACCCTTGCGGCGGATCAGCAGGACCTTCAGCCCCTGCCCTGCCCGGGCAAACACCACAATATCGGCAGTCAGGGCGGGCTTGGGGTAATTGCGGCTGCGGTAACGGGCGATGGCCTCCGCCTCCGTCATGCCGCGGGCGTCTCTCAATTCTTCCATATATACCTCCAAAAATGATGGGCGCAAGCGGTTGCTTGCGCCCATTTTGTATCAGGGGAAATCAGCCCTCCAGGGCCATAACCTTGTCGATTCTTCTCTGGTGCTTTGCTTCGCCGGAGAACTCAGTGCCGATCCAGGTATCCACGATCTCCAGAGCCAGATTTTTGCCAACGATGCCGGCGCCCATGGCCATCATGTTGGTGTCGTTGTGCTCGCGGGTCATTCTTGCGGACAGGGGATCGCTCAGCAGAGCGCAGCGAATGCCCTTGACCTTGTTGGCAGCGATAGAGA
>JAFZDL010000059.1 GCA_017561205.1 Oscillospiraceae bacterium
CGGTTTTCCTTCCGGAATTTTTCAAAGAGCAGCTTCTCCCGCAGAGCCTCAATGTCATTGATCTTAAAAGCAAAGCTGGGATCGTTTTCAATGATCTCTGTGGTGGAATAGCCGTCTTTCACATCCTGCATCAGCTGCGCCATCTTGGGAGATTTCTCCTGTGATGCAGAAGGCAGTGTGCCAAATTCCTTGAAAGTACCGTCTACACTGGTCTGCGCCTTGTCGGTGTCCGCCCATTTTCCTTGCTTGCAGACATAATCCCGAATCTCCTTGGATGTTCCGGTGGCCTTGTCAATGTGAGCGGTAGGAAACCGCTTCTTGACTGTACCGAACCGCATAGGCGAGGATGAGTATAGGTAAACGTGGGTATGAAGCGTCCCGGATGCACCAATCTCGTCCGCCAGGCATACATAGTCAGGATTAAACTTCTGCGCGCGGTCGATGATCTCATCGTGGGTCATACCGTGGTCCAGAGGATTATTGATAGTCAACAACCATTTCCTAGACTGGGCTTTGTTATCGTACATAGCTTTTTCTCCTTTTTTGCTACCGCTACCTCGCTCGCATAGGTAATACTAACCTATGCGAGCGGGGACGCTCCCGCGTTACGGCGGGGGATATTTTTCTTTAGGGAAAAATATTTACCCCCAGCCGCCCCGCGGGATTGTCCTCAGACGAACAGGTGGATTACTCCACGGGGAAGATGCCGCTGGCTTTAGCAGAGAACTGGAGCTTGCCCTGAGACTCATAGCCGGTGACGACCAGGTCGGTAAACTCCACATCCAAAAAGCCCTCGGGCTGTTCCATTTGCTGAGGTCCGTCGATGCGTACACTCAGTTTCTCCAGGCGATGTTCAACCAGGCACACCACATAGCGGTAACCGGTAACGGTCTCAGTCCGTTTGCCGTCCTTATACTCGTAGGCGGGAATCACATCAACAAGAAGCATCTTGCTGCCCAGACTTGCCGGGTCAATCCGAAGATCACGAAGATTGAGCATGGTGGCTACCTCCTTTCCCTGACCCTCAAGCAGTGATCAATTGCCCCAGGTCAGCGTACTACAAAGCTCTTTGCTGGCTTCATTGTACATGGAAAGTTGAATTCCGAAAATTCCGCTATGGAATAGGTGTTAGTCGGCGGGTTATGATATAATATTAATTTTCTTTCTTCAGATAGTTATTGGGCAATGGATCGAAACCGTGGTCAATTAAGTACCGATCCGCCCAATCCAACCTTTCTGAGGAAGGTAATGTGCTGTCAAATTCCTTATAAACATAGTAGGCAATTAATTTCTTATAGGCGTCATGCAACTCAGATGCAGGAGAAAAAGCCCGTTCTGCTCTTGATAAGAGGTCTTTTGATTCATTCAAGGTGAGCTGCAATGCCAGAAATAGGCAAATAAAGATGTCAAATTTAGTCCGATAATAATTACCGTTAATAACCTTGTTGACTGTAGGTTGGTTGAGCCTGGCAAAACTAGCAAGAGTTGCCTGACTCCAACCTTTTCGTTGCATGTAATAAGTGATGTATTCTTTAAAAGAAGCCGTTGCGCAGGGCTTAGTTAGTTTCTTCGCACTTGTTTTCATACTCAGATCTCACGATCCGGTAATACAAAGAATACATTTGAGAGGTCATATCAATAAATGCCGCCGGAGGTAAAGTGCCGGAAAATCGAAAGGAGCATGCTGGTTTGGTTACGTGGAATTAAAGAGAACAGCATACGCACCACCTCCTGTGTTCAGTATTGGAAAGCTTACGAAAAACTCTCCGACGGTGTTTTGAAGGCAAAAAAAGAGCACAGTCCAAAATGGCTGTACTCATAACTATTTAAGATGCTTGTGCATCCTATGATGGCAGGGTAAAATAAGCAGAGATATGCAATGTCAAGTGGGCATAGCAATACCGTCTGTGAAACTCGCAACCTGTGTTTTGCCAACGCAAAACTAAGATACTGTAGTAATGATAGTTTAGCACAAGCGTTGTCTGAGGTCAATAAAAAATCCCACCTCAACGGGCATAACTATCCCATAGTAGGTAGGAAACTTTAATAATCGGACACTATAGATTGCTCGCGCAAAACAAAGTAAACTTTAACAATGATATTATACTATATATTTGCTCAATAGGCAAGAAGAAAACTGTAAACAATTCGTAAAATGTCTAATATTATGGTTTTCGCTTTTTCGGTTGACATTTGCATTGTATTCGTGTATACTGACCGTGCAAGTAAATATTCCGTTTAAGTGCTTGTGGATGCGGTAACAGCACCACAAGAGAATAGAAAACCGGGTGTGAATCCCGGACGGTACCGCCGCTGTATGCGTGGAGGCGCCACACTTGACGAAAGTCGGTCATTGGGTTAGTCCTGAGAAGGCTGTGTGGAGCTTAGGATGCGTAAGTCAGAAGAACTGCTTAAATGAGGTAAAAACAC
>JAFZDL010000060.1 GCA_017561205.1 Oscillospiraceae bacterium
AAATAAACTACACGCAGCTTACCTTCTTCATCCATATGGTAGCTGACCGCGCCACCGCTCAAACGGCTGCTGGCGGTCACACCGGCAACACTCAGCCCTTCGGGAACATTCATCACAAAGTCGATGAGTTTATAGCCTGCGGTGTTATCCCACTGATCCAGAGTGATTACGGCATTGAAGGTCTTGCCAATGTCGTCAGTGATCTGGGCAGGCAGGCCCAGGGTTGCGGTAGGCTTGCCGGCAACAACGGTTTCTTCTTGGGTGGTAACATCGGAATAATCGTACAGTGCCTTTTGGCCGCGCATCAGACGGTCATAGGCAACCAAACCATAGGTAGCCTGGTCGGTAGCCATGGCATTGGCGCCTGCGCCTCTGCCGTGTTCAAATTTAGCTTCATCTTCCAGATAGTAGGTCAACAGATTGTCGATGGCGGAATTGCCGTTCTTGATGAAACGGGGGTCGGTATCCGGGTTGATGCCCCAAGTGGTAGCCGCAACGATAGCCCATACGCAGCTTTCAGACGTTTCGCCCCTTCCATAGGGGAAACCACCGTTATCCAGCTGGCTTTCAGACAGCCAGGTGAAGGCTTCTGCACAAGCCTCTGCAACTGCGGGCTGGTCACGATAGGGGTACAAAGCGGTAAGGGTCATACCGGTAATATCCACATTGGAAGGCTGGGCTTTGGCAGTGACCAAAGACCAACCGCCGTCATTGTGCCGGGCAGCCAAAATAGAGTCCACACACTGTTGGCGAATAGTGGAATCGGAGGTTTCATAGCCGCCACAATCCAGGGCGATCAGCGTCCAAATGGTGCCGTTCATGCCTTGCTTGCGGATCCAGTTCATGCCGTTTGCACTGTAAGCTTCCACCAGGTTCCAGTTGCCTACAGAAGTTGCATCCTTGCCGATGGCAGCCAGTGCCATGATCAGACGGGAGTTGTCGGTGGACTTATTTTTGTCCAGCGCACCGCTCAAATTGACTTCTGCAGCGGTGGTATTGACATACTCCACGATGCGGTCATAGTAGTCTGCAAAATACTGGCTATCGTTTGCGTAGTAACCACCACGGGCAAGACCGAACACGGTCCACTCACCGTAATTGGTGCCAAAGGCAGGTTCTTTCACAGTGGCTGCCTGCATAGCCAAGGTAGCGTTCAGAACAGCAGAAATATCCTGAGGCTGACGGGGTGTTTCAGGAGTGGCTGCACCGGCAACCGTTACTTTTGCAAAGGCGGGGGCGGAAACGATACAAGGTTCACCGGTTTCCATGTAATGTTCGCAGGTAGTATGGGTAAAACCATCGTCTGTGCCAATACCACCTTCACACCAAACATAATACGTGCCGGCATTGGGGAAGGTAATTTCTGCACAACCACTTTCATCGGTGGTGACGCTACCTTCCGCCTCACCAAAAGTAGCACCATAGTAAACTTCGTAGTCAGCTGCATCTCTTACCCAAGCCTCACCGACCATCAGGTCGCAGAAAGAGTGCTTCAGTTTCACAGACAGCGCTTCACCGGCATTTGCGGCGTAATCGTGGGTATAGCTATCATTTTCGTCAGCAAACAGATGGAAACCGCCTGCCTGATCCCACAGAAAATTGAAGCAGCTGAAGCTGGCAACATCCAGGAAATCTCCGGCTTCCAGTACGATCCGGTCGGATGTGGCACCGACGGTCATATAATCGCTTTGCTGGGTCTCATCCACAGGGAAATCGCCATTGTGGAAATAAACCAGGTTTTCGGTAAAACCGAAGATACCTCCCCGGAAATAGGAACTGCCGGGCAGAGCATCAAAGTTGACCTCGCCCCAATCACCGCCGTAAAGTTCCTCGTGGGCATAGATCAAAAGCTGCAGTGCGGTGGTTTCATAGTTGCCATCGCCATCTGCATCAAAAAGCATATTGTCCAGACCGTATTCGGTCAGGTCGATGGCCTTGATCTTGGACATAGGAACGGGAACATAGGTAATGGGATTACCGTTTTTGTCATCAATGTAGCCCGTGTCAAGGCTAATGGACAGGTACACAACATCCTCAGCACCGGTTGCAAAGGCGGTTGCAGGCAGCAGACCCAGCACCATTACCAGTACAAGAATCATACTAAGAATTTTCTTCGTGATTTTCATTTCAGATTCGTCCTTTCTGAATTATTTGTTTTCCTTGGGTTGTTTTAATCCGGCAGACTCTAACGCCCTGGGCCAGGGTCCAAGATATGCCTTGATCTGGGCGCAAGCAGCATTGTCGAAGTCTTTTTTCGTAGGCATACGCCCAAGCTCAGCATATTTCTGACGCAGAAGGTCCTCCGCCCAGGCCTTCTTCTCTTCGGGTGTCACTTGCATCCCTCCTTTACCTTTTTGTGGTTTTCCCGCAAAACAAAAAGTGCAACCTATTTATCCTCAAGTACGGATAAATTAGGCTGCACTCTCCTGTCAAAGCGTGATAAACCCAATCAACACGGCTGGCTCTCTGACTTATGGCAAGGGGATGCCAAACACAGCAATGGACGGTTGTTCCGGTTTCTCACCGGATCACCATACCGCATCGATAAGCAATATTCAGTTGGTTTGCGGGCCGTGACCGTCAGGGCAATCCGTGCAGAAGGGGGAATCCACACGCAGACGGTCACAGCAAAAAAGCTGCAGCAACCCTA
>JAFZDL010000061.1 GCA_017561205.1 Oscillospiraceae bacterium
GCGATGGCATCCTTTTCGCCAGCGGTGACACGGATGGTGAGGGTTACATTCCTCTTGCGATTTTCGCTCATAATTACCTCCATTTTTATAGTAATAAGTGGGTCTGGGCTCCCGCCCGGTTCACCCTTTAGGGTTGGGGTGCGGCAGGCGGACAGCCAGACGCTCTGCTTGCCCCAGACTAAAGTCTGGGAAATCCCCCCGCAGGGGTCGATTCCTTCTTTGGAAAACATCGCAGTTTTCCGGCTGAAAGGTGCCTGCTTATAATGCGTTATTTTTTCGGCTTCAGGCCGTGTTTTTTAGGGCGGTTTACCCCCTGTTTTTCGGCTGTTTTTCGCCCTGTGTCGGCTTTTCAGCGGCGGGGTGGGATGGCTTACCCTACCCCAGAGGAGAAAACGGCACACAGGGGCGACAGCGGCTTTTGCTTCGCTGAACCTCGCAAACTACGAACACTACGGAAATTTATGGCCCGGATTTTTGCGAGGGGTGCGAGGTTTCCGAGGGCGGCATATACCATACATCCAGCACCTTGCCAGGAGTGGAATCCGTCTGATCGAAGTACACACCCAGATCTTCCAGAGTGTATTTCCAGCGGTTCATTCGCTGCTTCGTGCCACGGCAGTTCAGTTCCTTGCCAGCGACAGCGGAAACTTTTTCAACGAATTCCGTGTTGCCGCCGGAGTACCTGCCGATGGTTTTCATCAGTTCCACCACCGCAGCCATGTCCCTGGGCAGCGAAACAGTCCGGTCCTTTGCGCTGTCAGACATCAGTTCCCAGACGAATTTCTCTTTTGAAAACCGCAGTTCCAGCTCCCGGTACTCGATGTCCCGGCCAGTACAAAAGAGAGTTGCGCCATCTTCCCGGCGGCGGGATCTGTCCAGAACAAAGACAGTATCTACAGCACCGGTGATGCCGGTAGTCCCGGACAGCTTGTTAAAAGGATCCGGGTCGTCCTGCTTTCTCAGGTGATGTACCAACAGAATCGCAACCCGTTGGGAGTCAGCGATCCGCTTCAGCTTCTGGATTTCTTCGTAGTCACCGCCGTAGGAGGGTTCTCCAGTGTTGCCCCGGATCATCTGAAAGGTGTCGATAACAATCAGCACCGTGTCCGGGTGTTCCCGAATGAACCGCAGAATCTGTGCTTCAAGATCATCTGCCAGAGTGCCTGAGACCGTTGCGAAGTAGGCATTGGGCGGGACGGATTCCGTAACACAGTCCAGCCGATTTTGGAGTCGGCGGAGGGTATCTTCCAGGCAGAGATAGAGGGTTGTCCCTTGCCTGGTTTCCATATCCCACAGCGGTTCGCCCTTGGCTACACGGGTACACAGGTCGAGCATCAGCCAGGACTTTCCGATCTTACTGGCACCGCCGAGGATACCGATTCCCATAGGAAGCAGACCACGGATCACATAATCCTGGGGCGGCAAGGTCAGCTCCATGAGAGCCTGACCGCTGACTACACTCAAAACATTTTCATTACTTTCCATTTGCATCACATCCTTTCTTGGTTTTGGAAAGTGCGAGTAGTATCCTTTTTACAAAAAGTTGGACTAGTATCCATATTGTGGTTTCTGCATCCAACCCTTCCTGCCGGAGGCCGACGGCGTATCGCATCCATTGGTACGCTCCTATCATCGCGTACTTCCCCTGGCACATATGCGGTTGGATGGTGTTCAATTTTCAAGGTGCACGAGAGGAAGCTCTCAATAGGTAGCCGTTGGGAAAGCAGTTATTAGAAGCCATTTCTGAAAATTCATTGTTTTCAGAGGAACGTACAATTCCAAGCTGCTTCCTATATGAAATTTGACCGCTGAGAAAAAGTCCCCCTACTTGGTAGGCAGTGAGAATCGCATTTTGGAACACTTTTTCTGAAAATAATTTATTTTCAGAGGATTGCACAATTTGAAAGCCGATCCGCTATGTACTTTGCTGAATGAACCCAGGTATTCCTCTCACCCCTCTATCGCACAAAATGGGGGTCAAAACGGAAATGTTTTTTGAAAAAAATTTCAAAAAGTGGGAGCAGGATTTTTATTGTGAAACCGAACCGCGTAAAGGAAAAATAAAAGCCGGGCACAAAAGACCAACACATATCCGGCAGTGATCTGCCAGAGTATGTGATAAGCTTTTGCGCCCGGCTATTTGGTGGTTTCACATTACATCGCTGGGAAGCAATGTACCCCGTTGCTCGGTGACGACAAAATCCTTCATACGAAGGTTCCTGGGTTCATTCAGTTGTGATAACATTTTAACAAACATCTGTTCGCTTGTCAATAGTTATGAATTCTTTTTTCTTTTCTTTGATTATAGCACCGCAGAAATTGACACATCTGACAGTTGCAATTTCCCGCAACCCAAGTTAACATACCACAAATTCTTTTGGAGGTATGCTGCTATGAAATCCTATCTGCGAAAACTGAAAGCCTATGTCAATGCGAATCCAACCCGGTTTGACGATGATTGTCCGCTGCCTGCCCTGAATTCTCTGTACTGGCACTATACGGAGTGTCATACCATGACCAACGAAAAGACAAAGCAGGCCAGCAGGAATCTCAGTGCCTACCTGCGCTTCCTGCCACTGAAGAAGCGGGATACCATCTACTGCCTTGCCAGCACTCTCTGTGCCGAACACGAGAGCATCGCCTTCATCGCCGGACTTCAGCTCGGCGCACAGCTTATGCTGGAACTGACAGAGGAGGCAGAGAAATGAAGAAGCTTGCTCATCGCCTGGATGATTACATCGAAAGCCATGCACTCGACCTCGGTGACAGTAATTGTGAGACTGTTATGGATCAGCTGTACCAAGCCTATGCGGAATCCCACGAAAGCGATCCACCTGAAATCAGCGATGGTTTCAAGGAACTGGAAGATTTTCTGTGTGTACTGCCTTTGGCAGATAATAACGCAGTTTTCAATCTGTGTTGCCGATTGTGCAGTGCATACGAGAAAAAAGCCTTTCGTGACGGCCTGCAATATGGCGCGCATCTCATGAAGGAATTATCCCCCAAATAGCAAATTCGCCTTTGTAGCCGACACAAATCTTTTCAGCGATGCCTACCTCGTATTGCGTTCTGAAAACGGCTACAAAGCCAAATCACAAAATTACACCCCAGAATGCTGCGGTTTCTACACTCACAAAACCACAACATCCTGGGGTAAAATTATGTCCATTTTACCCTATAACTTTTGAGAGTGAAACAAACTTGTTTTTAATATCCATATGATATATAATAACCGTACTTATCAGTTTGAGAGGACTTCCTATGGCAGACACATATCAAATCCTAGTGGTTGATGATGACTTTTCTATCGTCAACATCATCGAAACCGCTTTAAAGCAGGCAGGCTATCAAGTGCTGACGGCGCACGATGGCGAAGCTGCCTGTCATATTGTGAATTCAAAACACCCGCATCTTATCATCATGGATGTAATGATGCCCCAGTGCAATGGCATCATTGCGACTATGCGGATTCGCCAAAATAACAACGTCCCGATTTTGATGCTGTCTGCAAAAGCAGAGGGATCGGATCGTGTGCTTGGTTTGGAAGCTGGTGCTGATGATTACCTTGTCAAACCTTTCTATCAGCAGGAGCTGCTGGCCAGAGTAAAAGCACTTCTGCGCCGGTATGATGCCCTGGGTTCTATCCGAGAAACGAAATCCGAAGATCAAATCCAAGTGGGCAATATCATTCTCAATACTGCTACGAAGCAACTTATCGTCCGGGGCGAGGCTGTTCGCCTTACTGCTACCGAGTTCAAGATCCTGCAAGTAATGATGGCCAATCCTGGTCGAGTGTATTCCGCAGAGGAAATCTATGAACGGGTCTGGGAGAGCGACGCCTATGCTGTGGAAAACACGGTCATGGTTCAC
>JAFZDL010000007.1 GCA_017561205.1 Oscillospiraceae bacterium
CGCAGGCTATAAACTCATCGACTTTGTGATGAATGTTCCCGAAGGGCTGAGTGTTGCCGGTGTGACCGCCAGCAGCCGTTTGAGCGGTGGCGCGGTCAGCTACCATATGGATGAAGAAGGTAAGCTGCGTGTAGTTTATTTTGATGCCAACGAACACAGCGACATTACCGTTGTGGGCAGTGCGGAAGGTAATGCATTCCCCGCACAGTTCTTCACAATTACCTTCCAGGTGGATGCTGCTACAGCAGGTGAGCAGAAGGCAATCAGCATCGGCGGTATGTCTGTAAAGCTTACCTCCGATTCCAGTGATGAAAATGCGATGGTAAAGGTGGATAGCACAACTGCTGCAGGCAATATCGCGGTTGTAAAAGGCATTTCCTACAGTGCAATCTGTCTGTACACCGGTGATGATATTGACCTGATTCCCGCCACGAAGAAAGCAGTTGCTGTGTCTGTAGTAGGCATCGAAAGCGCTACCAAGCTGACATACAACGACGGTACCAATCAGTATGTCTTTAAGTACAGCGCCGAAATCTCTGCAAAGACCGGTATTGCGACCTATGTGGCATTGGTGGATACATCTATTGCTATGGAGCAGTTCGTGAATAAACTGAATTTCACCTTTACTGAGGATGCTGCAACCAATATTATGTTCGGCGATACCAACGGTGACGGTGTTGTGAATGCACAGGATGCTCTGAATGCAGTTGATGCATGGCTGCGTAAGGGCGATGCTCCTACCGATGATCAGATCCTTACGTTGAATGTCAACGGTGACAGCCGTATCAACACCTTCGATGCTCTGGGTATCGTAGAAAAGTTTGTAGATGGTAGCGACCTTGGTATTGTCACCAAAGCTGCAACCATTACCACCAATCAATAATTATTCTTTGGGTGGGAGATACACTCTCCCACCCAACCTTTGCGAGGGAGTGTTTCTATGAAGCAGTTTATTAAAAAAAGATGGCCGTGGATTGTCGGTGCCTGTATTTTGATTGCAGCGGTTGTACTACTGCTGGTACGGTGCGGCAACGATCCTGTTTCGGGCGAACCCACCTTGATTGTGGAAACACCTCAAAAGCTTTCTGCGTCCCAAACGGGCGAGTTCACTTTGGATGTAACGATATCGGATTTGGGAGATGCCCGTTATCCTGCGATGAGTATGAGCATCGCCTTCGATCCTTCCAGACTGGAATTCATGGGCGTTGAAGAAGGCAACATTTTTATTCTGAGCGATGAAAACAGCACAGGTCAAAAGCTCCCAGACTGGAGCTGCAATGTGCAAAACAGCAACGATACCGGCCGGATCAACATTATGTATTTGGATATGACCGGCGGTAAAAACGCATTTAGTAAGGAATTACTGGCAGACGACTACAATGTGGTGCTTCGCCTGAAATTCCGTCTGCGGGGCAGTGTACGTCCCGGTGATGTTCTTGATTTGATTGTGGAAGATGCGGTGTTTGCTGCATCCGACGAAGCCCAAAGTCTTGCCATGACCACGGATACCCTAAAGGTTAAGAACGGCAGACTTGTGATTGGAGAATAATGATGAAGAAAATACTGAGCCTGCTATTGGCTTTTACCATAATGTTTTCTCTTTGTGCCTGTCAGGGAAATTTTGGTAGTGTAAACCTGAATGAATCCGTTGAAATCCCCGAAAATGGCATTATCAAAGAAAGCCTTATCCAGCAAATTCGAAGCGAAAATGCCATCGGTGTCTTTACGGGAAAATCCGGCGATTACAAATATGAATGGACTATCTTTGGCAGTGATATTAAGGATGCTACAGAAATTAATCTCGGTGTACAGATTCGTAAGACTACTGAAGGTAATATCCAAGTTCTTCTGCAACAAGTGAGGGCCTTTGGCTTTTCCGCTTTGCTTTCTATTTACCTGAATGAGCAATGGGCTGCCCAAAGCGCAACTGCGTATGTTGGTGACAAGGCATTTGCATCGGTGTCCATTACCGGCAGTAAGACTACTATACTGAATTTCACCTTGGATGGCTCTGTAGAAAGTTTTGAGATTCGTCCGGATGCCCTCCCTGAGGACGAAAGCGACCCTCCAACAACGGAAACAACCACCCCAAGCCAAAATCCATCCACGCCTGTAGGCGGACAGGATGACTATCTTTCCACACCAGGACAAAGCGACAACAAGGTCCAAAACGGTGGTAAGGACAAATACAACACCGATCCCGTTCCTCCCGGAAAACCCCAGCCGGTAGAACCGGAGGATCGGGATGTTGACAAGGACAAAACATACACCTGCACATTCTCCATCGAGTGTTCCACCATCCTGAATAACCTGGATCAGCTTGACCCCGATAAGTTGGAAATGGTTCCCTCCGGTGGCGTCATCCTTTCTAAGACCACTGTGACCTTCTATGAAGGCGAATCTGTCTTTGATGTGTTGCAGCGGGTCTGCAAGGAAAAGGGTATCCATATGGAAGCTTCCTGGACGCCCATTTATAACAGCGCTTATGTGGAAGGCATCCACAATCTGTATGAATTTGATTGCGGTGCGCTGTCCGGCTGGATGTACAAGGTCAACGGCTGGTATCCCAACTATGGCAGTTCCCGTTATCAACTCCAAGATGGTGATGTGGTCGAGTGGCGCTTTACCTGTGACTTGGGTAACGATATCGGTGGCGGTTATGCCGTTGGTGGTTAAGATGCAAGATAGGTTTTCAAAGTACCATCCTTTGGTGAACTTTCTGTATTTCATCCTGGTGATTGGCTTTTCCATGGCGCTGAATCATCCTTTGGCGCAGGCTATTTCCCTTGTCTGCGCCGCTGCCTATGCAGTGCAGGCGGAGGGGAAAAAGGCAGTGCTGTTCACGCTCAAATGGTGTCTGCCCATTATGCTGCTGACGGCCCTTATTAATCCGGCTTTCAGCCATGAGGGCATCACCATTTTGATGTATTTTCCCACAGGCAATCCGTTGACCTTGGAAAGCCTCCTCTATGGTCTGTCTGCCGGTGTGATGATCGCTACCGTGATGCTATGGTTTCTGAATTTTAATCGGGTGATTACCTCCGATAAGTTTATCTACCTTTTTGGTCGCATCATCCCGGCTATGTCGCTAGTGCTGAGTATGACCTTGCGGTTTATCCCAAAGTTTAAGTCACAGCTGAACAGTGTAGTGGATGCACAGAAAAGCATCGGCAGAGATATTTCAGAGGGTTCTCTGTGGCACCGCACCAAAATCGCCATTACGGTGCTATCCATTATGGTCACCTGGGCGCTGGAAAATGCTATTGAAACCGCTGACAGTATGAAAAGCCGGGGTTATGGTCTAAAGGGGCGCACCGCCTTTTCCATCTACCGTTTTGACGACCGGGATAAGATGGCACTGCTGTATTTGGGTTTCTGCGGATTCTATCTGTTATCCGGCATGATCGTATCGGCCTTCGGATTCCGATATTTCCCCAGCATCCGCTATATCGGTCTGAATGCTATGACCCTTTCTTTTCAGTTTGTTTATTTGATTCTGTGTTTAATGCCCGTGGTGCTGAACTGGGCAGAGGAGAGAAAATGGAAAGCTATTCATTCAAAAATGTAGATTTTACATACCCAGAGGGTGAGAAAAAGGCCCTTTGCAATATTTCCTTTACAGTTCAGCAAGGTGAGTTTGTGATCCTCTGCGGTCCTTCCGGATGCGGTAAATCCACACTTCTTCGGCACTTGAAATCTTGTTTGACACCTCACGGTCTATTCTCCGGTGAGATTCGCTACAAGGGAACATTGCTGTCTGACCTATCCCAAAGAGAGCAGGCGCAGCAGATTGGGTATGTGCTGCAATCCCCAGAGAATCAGGTAGTCACCGACAAGGTGTGGCATGAATTAGCCTTCGGTTTGGAGAGCTTGGGGTACGACACACCTACTATTCGCCGCCGTGTGGCTGAGATTGCCGCCTTTTTCGGGATTGAGAATTGGTTTTACAAGAATGTCACCGAGTTATCCGGTGGTCAGAAGCAACTGCTGAGCCTTGCTTCCGTCATGGCAATGCAGCCGGGTGTGCTGGTACTGGATGAGCCTACCGCACAGCTTGACCCCATTGCTGCCGCTGATTTCTTGGCCTTGCTTGGCAAAATCAACCGTGAACTGGGTACTACCATCATCCTCACGGAACATCGCTTGGAAGAAGCCTTCCCCTTTGCTACCCGCGTCATCGTAATGAATGAGGGTGCGATCCTCTGCGATGACAAGCCGGAGAATGTAGGCTTGCAGTTAAAGGACAAAGGCAGCGGTATGTTCCTGGCTATGCCTACCGCTATGCGTGTTTGGGCGGCGGTGGAAACAAAGCTGAATTGCCCCATGACCGTCCGTGACGGTAGCAGTTTCCTTTCTCAGCGAGTGGATGAACAAACACTTCTTCCTCTTGCAGAAAAAGATTCCCCGGTATATCCGGAGGATGTAACCTTAGAGTGCGATGACCTTTGGTTCCGCTATGAAAAAGATAGTCCCGATGTGGTCAAAGGCTTTTCTTTGAAGCTGCGCAAGGGCGAGTTCTATGCCATCCTGGGCGGCAACGGTGCCGGTAAGTCCACCACCTTGAAAGTGATCTCCGGCCTGCGTTCTGCCTATCGTGGTGATGTTCGCCTGCAAGGTAAGCTGGGACATCTGCCGCAGAATCCCCAAACCCTCTTTGTAAAACGCACTGTCCGGGAAGACTTGTATGAAGTGTTCCGTGGAGAGAAGATTCCCAAAGAAAAACAGGATGCAGAGGTTGCCCGAATTGTAGAACTTTGTGGTCTGCGGGAATTCTTGGATCGCCATCCCTATGACATTTCCGGTGGTGAGCAGCAGCGCACCGCTTTGGCAAAAGTACTTTTAACACAGCCGGATATTCTGTTGCTGGACGAGCCTACCAAGGGTTTTGACGCAGAGTTCAAGGTAACTTTTGCGCTGATTCTCCGTAGGCTGATTGCTCAAGGTACCACTATTTTGATGGTAAGCCATGATGTGCCATTCTGCGCTGAGTATGCCCATAAGTGCGGTCTGTTCTTTGATGGCAACATCGTGGCAGAGGGAACTCCCCGTGAGTTCTTCTCCGGCAATAGTTTCTATACCACACCTGCCAATCGTATGGCCCGACATTTGATTCCTCAGGCAGTAACCGTGGCTGACATTATTGGTTGTTGCGGTGGTGAATTGCCTACCGAGCCAGAGATTCCCGAAGCGACTGTCTTGCCCGAACCGAAAGAAATAGCAGTAAACTTCAAACCCAAGCCGCTGCCATTCTGGAGGAAACTCCTTGCCGGTGTGTCCCTGGCGATTGCGTTGTTGGTGTTCTTCTATGCTACCAGCATCACAGACCTTTCGTCGCTTATTGGCAAAGAGGGCATCAGCACCACCGGCGAACAGCAGCTTATTCTGTATCTAGTGCTGATCACTGCACTGGGTGTGTTCATTGCCGCCATTGGCCGCAGGAGCGCCCCCTCTGCTATGCTGCAGATCCCCGCCAAGCAGCGGAAGCTAAGCAAGCGCACCTTGGTAGCAGCGGTGCTGATCGTGCTGTGCATCCCGCTGACAATCTTTGCCGGGGTGATGTACCTGGGCAATCAGCATTACAATGTGTCCGCTATGCTGGTGCTGATTGAGTGCATGGTGCCTTTCTTCCTGGTGTTTGAAAGCCGCAAACCTAAGGCAAGGGAGCTGGTGACCATCGCTGTGCTGTGTGCCATCGCAATCGCCGGTCGGTCTGCATTCTTCATGCTGCCCCAGTTCAAGCCGGTGCTGGCATTGGTCATCATCTCCGGTGTTGCCTTCGGCGGCGAGACCGGATTCCTGGTGGGTGCTGTGACCATGATGGTATCCAATGTCTTGTTCTCCCAAGGTCCTTGGATGCCATGGCAGATGTTCAGCATGGGCATTATCGGTTTCCTGGCAGGTGTGCTGTTCCGCAAAGGACTACTCCGTCGCAGCCGTGGCAGCTTGGCTACCTTTGGCGCGTTTTCTGCTGTCATCATCTACGGCGGTATTATGAACCCCGCCGCCGCACTGATGTACAATTCCCAAACCATCAACTGGGAAATGCTGAAAGCCTACTATGTGTCCGGCCTTCCCATGGACCTGATCCATGCCGCCGCAACGGTGATCTTCATTCTCATCGCCGCCGAACCCATGCTGGAAAAGCTCGACCGCATCAAAGTCAAGTACGGATTAGTTGAATAATTGACACGGAATATAATAAGTTCGCGCATAGATTCAGCAATCACAACCGAATGAGACTACCCACATAACCAAATAAATTCATACACTCTATTTTTAATAACAACAAAGCGACTCCATCTTATACAGATGGAGTCGCTTTGTTCTAAAAACACAATATATTGTGTTTTTAGAGCCATTTATGGCACTAAATATTGACAATCACATTAAAATGTGTTAAAATTTACAAAATGTTACAAATGAAATTGGGTATAGACGAACTTAATTTAGAGGAGATTTGAATGAAAAAGAAAAAAGGCCGGGGTAAGGACCCCTCACCGCTCACACTTAAAAAGCTTTGCGCAAATGCGGCTGGTCGATGTCAGTTTGAGGGATGTAACAAATCTGTCTTTGTAGATAGCCTCACCTTAAAACAGTTTAATATGTCAAATGTTGCGCACATTGTTGCGGCTGATCCTAACGGCCCGCGCGGTGATGCAGTACGATCCCATTTGTTGTCTGATAAGCTTGAGAACTTGATGTTGATGTGCCACGATCACCACAAGCTTATCGATGATTATGCAGATGAGTACCCTGAAGATAGATTGTTGCAAATGAAAGCGCAACACGAGCAAGCAATTGCGGATCAGTGCGCTCTTATTTATAAAGAACCATCTGAAATGGTTTTCTTGCAGTCACCCATAAAAGGACGCATTCCCGTGAAGATTGATTCGAATCAATGTGCTAATGCAGTTATGCCTAATAAAAGAGTTGCTAACGCCCGAGGACAGCGGATTAAAGTAGAAGTCGAAGATGATTACCATTCGTCCTCCTACTGGGTTAATGCAGCACGGATGCTCGATCGGAGGTATGGATTGTTAATAGGTGGAATTCTGGATGAGGAAGCTAATACCCACTTTTCAGTTTTTCCAATCGCGCCAATTCCGCTGATAATAAAACTGGGATATATGATGGGCGACAAATGCCGAGCAGACATTTTCCAGTATACACGCGCAAAAGATTCCTGGAAATGGAGTGAAGAAGGCAATGCTAACAGCTTTTCTATTAAAAAACAAGTTATACGAGATGGCACCCAGATTGCATTGGTTCTTTCTCTGACGGCGGATATTGCAGATGCAAGAATTACTGATGTTTACGACGCTGATATTATTTACTTTATACAAGCAGAACGCTTAGGCGTGGATTGTATTAAAAGTCCTGCAGACTTAATTGGATTTTGGAGTGCATACCAGAAGGTATGCGATGAGATAAGGAATCAGTATCCTGGTACACGGGAAATCGGTATATTCCCTGCTATACCCGTTTCTGCAGCATTTGAGGTTGGTCGCAGATATATGCCTGGTGTATATCCTCTTCTTAAAATCTATGATGATGACGATGGCTTTTTTGAGACCATTACTATTGGAGGCAAATAAACATGACAGAAAAAGAAAAAGCACTTGGCGACTTGCTGAGCCGAATTGCAGATGAACTGAATATAACTCCGGAAATGCACGAGAAGGCAGTTAGGGGTTATGAAACGGTTGGAGAATGGTTGTCTAAGGGAATCCCTTATGATGTAAAGATCTCACCACAGGGTTCGATGAATCTGGGCACAGTTGTACGTCCTATCAGCGATGCAGATGAATACGATGTGGATTTGGTTTGTCTTCTGAAAAATGGGAGTTCCTTGCCATTGAGCCGTGTAAAAAGTTTGGTTGGTGATCGGCTTAAGGAACATGGTGCTTATAAGGATAAGCTTGAAAAAGAGGGCAAGCGCTGTTGGACACTGCAATATGAAGAATTCCATATGGATATTCTTCCCTGCGTTCCGAAAGGACCGTATTACATCGAACCCTGGCTGACTGCTATTACATTAACCCACAAAAACATACTGGGCACATATGAACCGCGTTACAGTGACCCATATGCATACCATGCATGGTTTGAGGAGCAAATGGCTGAGGTTTTGCGTGTTGAAAAACAAGCGTTTGCTATTCGAAACAACGTAGAGATTGACAAAGTACCCACCTACAGAGTCCGTACACCACTTCAGAAGGTGGTTCAGCTACTGAAAAGACATCGGGATATTATATTTGAAGATGATCCTGACGCCGCGCCAATTTCCATCATTATTACAACCTTGGCTGCCAAGGCTTATGATGGTGAATCCAATGTTTACGAGGCATTATGTAATATCGTGGAAAAAATGCCGAGTTATATTGAGAAAAGAAATGGTGATTGGTGGATTGCAAACCCAGTACTGCCAGAGGAAAACTTTGCAGACAAGTGGAACGACGATGGCAGTAGGCAAATTGCCTTCCAATACTGGATAGGTCGAGTTAAGCAGGATCTTATTACTGATCCTATCGCAGCTTTCGGATATGATGCAATTGCCAATATGTACAAACAATCACTCGGTGAAAAACCTGTCAACAGGGCAATAAAAGCCACTGGTTATGGCACCAGGAGGGAACGCGAAGCAGGAAATCTTCATATGAATGGTCTGCAGGGTGGACTAACCACAACCCCCATTGCCAATAGCAAGCCGGTAAAGGATCATGTGTTCTATGGCAAATAAAACCTTTCAGCCTGTACACAGATACCGTTTGATTGATCAACAAATAGCACTTATACAGGCTTATTCAGACGCTAAGTGCTATATTCGAAACAGTGTCTTATATTGGGAAGGAGATATTCAGCCTACAGCACTGTCAAGAATATATCACATAGTAGTGATATATCGCTTAAAGGCACGCCCAGTAGTAATGCTTAAAGGTGACAACATACAAGGCCTTGATCGCCCGGATTTTCCACATAAATTTTCAATCGATAGAGAAAATCATTGTGTTTCTCTATGTTTACATTTATCACATGAATTTAATTCGACTCAGCTGATAGCGGATACAATTATTCCCTGGACTGCAGAGTGGCTGTATTTTTACGAAGTATGGCTAGCTACTGGAGAATGGTGCGGAGGCGGAAAACATCCTGGAAGGGACGATGAGTGATGTATGTGAGGCTGTATGATTGTACCTGCTATGGGCAATATTTTCCCTTAAATTTTCCCTTACGGGGATAGTAAACGATGGTTAAGGGCGGTTAAAAGTGGTAGGTAAATGTTTGAAATTGGCTGGTATTTAGTAGTAAACAGTTAACTTTGGTTAAAGAAAGTAAATATCCAGCCAAATTCAAATCCCTCTCACTCCGCCACAAAAGAACCACACCAAAAGGTGTGGTTCTTCAGTCTGTCAAAGAACCCCGGTTTTTGTTAGGTAAAAACCGGGGTTTTAGCATATTTAGGTGCAAGAATAAGCAATATCTGCGAGAAAAAGGCGTTGTTCCAACTCCAATTAGCCAGCTTTTTCAGGTTCATGGCAGCATATTTAAGCCTGACCCATCGTGTGACTGCGGCCAAGCCTCTATGGTGTGTATATCTCATTGCGTGCTTTTCTTTCGCATCCGCAAAGACACGCTCAATCGTTTCTTTGCGCTGTGCATAAATATTTTTAGCACGCTCTGTTTTGCGTATCTGTTCTACCAAATCCAGATACTCTTGCCAAATGTGAGCTGTGTATATCTTTTGCCCCTTTTCGTTTGCTCCGCACTTCGCCTTGCAAGGACAGTTGACGCACTCCTTCGGTGTACTGCGGTAGGTTCTCTTTCCATCTCGGTCAGTAGTGGTATGTCTTAATATTCCTCCACGGGGACAGGTGTAGGTGTCATTTTCGGGTTGGCACTGGCTTTGATGTGGGTGCCGTCAATGAAAATAACACCAGGGTCTACCATTCGGTTGTTTAACGCCTTGTTGAGAATATGCTCAAAGATTTCCTGTGCCAGTTCTTCCGGGAATCTCTTGCAGAAAGCATAGCTCACCGTTGCAAAATGAGGAATCTCATCCAGCAAACCATACCCCAAGAACCAACGATAGGAAAGTGTGTCTTGAATTCGTTGGTGCGTCTGACGAAGTGACGGAATACCAAACAGATGCTGTATGAGCACCATCTTTATGAGAACAACAGGATCTGTGCCGGGTCTGCCGTTGTTGTGGCAATAATACGGATCTAAACGCTCATATAACCACTCATAATCCATTACTTTTTCTATCTTACGAAGTAAATGATCTTGTGGTACAAGAGCCTCTAAATCTACAATAATGGCTTCACTTCTTGCGTCTTTTCTCCATTGTTCCATAAAAACACCCCCGTTTCCTTTATTATACCAGAAATGGGGGTATATTGGAAGTTTTTTGACAGGCTGAAAAACGGGAGTGATAAGCATCACTCCCTTTTTTTATTTCTCAGCCAATGCCTTTGCCATAGTTTTTGTAACCTCTGCGCACCGCTTGGCAGCGATAGTTTCAAAGGTGGGGTAATCCATTTCCGCAGAATCGTCGGCCTTATCAGAAATTGCCCGAATCACAACAAAAGGCACGCCGTTCCGCCAGGCGCAATGGGCAACGGCAGCGCCCTCCATTTCTGTACACAAAGCGCCGGTATTTTCAATAATAGTCTGCTTTTGTTTCTTATTGCACACGAACTGGTCGCCGCTGGCTACCATACCAATATGGGCATGGCCGGGGCAGACACCGTTGGCTGCGGAGAACGCCATTCTCACAAGGGCTGCATCCGCCGGGAAGGCCAGCACAGGCAAGCCGGGAACCTGGCCTACCACATAAGCAGGGTTAATGGGGCTGCAATTAAAATCGTGGTACATAGCCTCCCGGCTGATGACAAAATCGCCAATATCCAGCTTGGCATCCAAGGAGCCGGCAACGCCGGTGTTCACAATGTGGGTCACACCAAAATGATCGCACAGAGCCTGCACGCACATAGCGGCATTGACCTTGCCCACACCGCACTGAACAACAACTGCAGGCATTCCCTCCAGCCGTCCTTCACAGTAAACCGAACCGGCAACTGTCCGCTCCACCTTAGCGGTCATAGATTCTTTCAGAGCAGCTACTTCCACATCCATAGCGCCAATGATACCCAATTTCATATTCTCTCTCCTTTATTCGGGGTATGTTAAACGGTCGAGGGTGATATTTTCTAAGAGTGCAGCGTATTTTGTGCCCCAATAGTTTGCCATCGGCAGGTTCATATCCAGGTAATTGCCACAATCCTTGGCACTGGCGCCGGGCACTTCATCCCAGAAATCCGCCACGAACCGGAAGCAATTTTTCACCAATTCCAGCACATCCCGGGAGCTCAAATCCCCGGTCAAAAGCAGGTAAAAGCCTGTGCGGCAGCCCATAGGGCCAAAGTACAGCACCTTTTCTTTCCAAGTCGGTTCATTGCGCAGGAAGGTTGCCGCCAAATGCTCGATGGTATGCATCTCAGCTGTATTCATCACCGGCTCTTCGTTAGGGCTGGTCAAACGCAGGTCAAAGGTTGTAACGGTTTCAGCCCCCACCTTATCCTTACGGGATACATAAAGGCCGGGCTGCAATTTGATATGATCGATAGTAAAACTGGTTATTTTCTCCATCGTTTATCTCCTGTTAGAAGTATAGCTATATGATAACCGAAATAAAACCATTTGGCAAGCAAAACATCCAGTTAGGATTTTTCTTGCTTTTTTAGGAAATAACAGCTATAATAACCATATATATTTGCAAGAAAGGCGGATTTTTTATGGAAGAACAGTTTAACGAGTCCCAACGCCCCGTAAATCCCCGGCGCAAATCCCGCACGCAAATGCAGGTTATTAAGGAAGCATATCTGCCTGCGATTATCATTGCAATCGCAGCGATCCTTACCATTGTTTTTATCGCCGGTTCTATTACCCGCGCTTCTCAGAAAAAGAAATTTGAAAAAGAGGCAATTGCTGCTAGCCAGGCAGCTGTTGAAGCAGAAAAGGCCCGTATGGAGCAGGAAGTGGACGAGCTGATTGCCAAGGCCGATGTGTATGCCAAGCAGTATGACTATCCGGCGGCCATCAATGTTCTGAATTCCTTTAGCGGCGACATCAGCGAGTATCTCCGGCTCAACGACAAGATTTTGGAGTACGAGCGGGCGCAGAAAGCCTTGGTGGAATGGTCCGATCCCTCTAAGATTCCCAACCTTTCCTTCCAGCTTTTAATCGCCGATCCTGCCCGTGCTTTCAAATATGCCGGCTGGAGCAACAGCATCAACAGAAACTTTGTTACCACCGGGGAGTTTTCCAAGATCTTGCAGCAGCTATATGATAATGGCTATGTTTTGGTGGATTTTGATGATTTCATCACCACAGAAACCAATGCAAGCGGAAAAACTGTTTACAAGACCAAGAGCATGTATCTACCCAACGGCAAAAAGCCCATTATGCTCACCCAAACCAATGTGAACTACAACTACTATCTCATTGACAGCGACAATGACCACAAGGCTGATGCTAAGGGCGGTGGCTTCGCCAGCAAGCTGCTGTGGGACGGCACCAACTTCACCAACGAAATGGTAGACGCAACCGGAAAAACCGTTACCGGCGACTATGACCTGGTGCCTATCCTGGAGAAGTTTATCGCTGCCCATCCCGACTTCTCTTATCACGGTGCAAGAGCCAATTTGGCACTGACCGGTCACAACGGTCTGCTGGGCTACCGCACACATCCTGCCTACGAGGAACATCCCGAAGCCTCCAAGATTTTCGGTCAGGCTGAATATGCGAAGGCAAAGAAAGATGCTTCCGCCGTTATCAATGCCCTGCGGGACAGAGGCTACACGGTTTCCTGCTACACCTATTCCAACATTTCTTATAAGGACGCTGACCTTGCCCTCATCCAGAGCAATCTGCAATCCTGGAAGGACTCCGTTGCTCCCATCTTGGGCGACACACAAGTGTTGACTTATGCCCAAGGCGGTGATATTGCAGGCAAGGGTGCCTATTCCGGTGACAAATATGCTGCCTTGCAGAAATTCGGATTCCGGTATTACCTGGGCTTCTGCGAAGACGGCAAGCCCTGGACTATTGTAGAGAAAGACTATGTCCGCCAGGGCCGTATCATAGTGTCCGGCGCTAACCTGGCCTACCACAGCGACTGGTTTAACGGTATGTTTAAGCCTTCTACTGTGTTGGATCAGACCCGGGGAACCATTCCTCAATAAATCTATTACCGCGCCGGTAACCCCGGCGCGGTTTTAAAAAGGTGATACTATGGATATTAAGATCGGAAAATATCGGCATTTTAAGGGTAAGGAGTATCGGGTAATCGGTATTGCCAGCCACTCGGAAACTTTAGAGCCTATGGTAGTCTACCAGGCCCTTTACGGCGAAGGTGGATTGTGGGTGCGGCCCGCAGCCATGTGGAACGAGATCATAGACAAGGAGGGCTACCACGGCCCCAGATTTCAGTATATTGAGGAATGATCCCAATGGATAAATTCAAACTGGTATCCCCCTATCAACCCACCGGTGATCAGCCGGAGGCCATAGCCGCATTAACCGCAGGTCTTAATAATGGCCTGCGGGAACAGGTGCTTTTGGGTGTTACAGGTTCCGGCAAAACCTTTACCATGGCGAACATCATTGCCAATATGAACCGCCCCACCCTGGTGCTGGCCCACAACAAGACCTTGGCGGCCCAGCTTTGCTCGGAGTTCCGGGAGTTCTTCCCGGAAAATGCCGTGGAATACTTCATTTCCTACTATGATTACTACCAGCCCGAGGCTTATATTGCCCACACGGACACCTATATCGAGAAAGACTCTGCCATCAACGAAGAGATCGACCGGCTCCGGCACAGCGCCACCTCTGCCCTCTTTGAGCGGCGGGATGTGATCGTTGTGGCATCTGTCAGCTGTCTGTACGGTTTGGGCGACCCCATTGATTACAAGAGTATGGTGATCTCCCTGCGGGTGGGACAGGAATATCCTTTGGATTCTGTACTGCGGAAGTTAGCGGAGATCCGTTATGAGCGAAATGACATCGACTTTTCCCGTAATAAATTTCGTGTCCGGGGCGACACTTTGGAAATTTATCCTGCCTACTGGACTGGCCGAGCCATTCGTGTGGAATTTTTCGGCGATGAGATTGACAGAATCTCGGAGATCAATGCGGTTTCCGGTCTGACAGAACGGTATATCGACCATGTGGCCATCTACCCTGCCAGCCATTATGTGGCATCCCGGGACAAAATGGAACGGGCTATGCGGGAAATCCGAGAAGAATGCGATCAGCAGGTTGCTCTGTTCAACGAGCAGAACAAGCTGTTGGAAGCCCAGCGGATCGCGCAGCGCACCAACTATGATCTTGAAATGCTCACAGAGATTGGTTTCTGCACCGGCATCGAGAACTACTCAAGAGTGATTCAAGGCCGGGCGCCAGGCACACCGCCCACTACCTTGCTGGATTATTTCCCGGAGGATTTCCTCCTGTTTGTGGACGAAAGCCATGTGACCCTGCCCCAATGCCGGGCGATGTATGCCGGTGACCGAAGCCGGAAGGATTCCCTGGTAAACTACGGTTTCCGTCTGCCCTCGGCCTATGATAACCGACCACTGAACTTCCAGGAATTTGATTCAAAGCTGAATCAAATTGTGTATGTTTCTGCCACACCGGCAGAATATGAGCAGACCCGCTCTGCGCAGACAGTGGAGCAAGTCATCCGTCCCACGGGACTTTTAGACCCCGTAGTGGAGGTCAGACCCATTGAAGGACAGATTGATGACCTCATTGGGGAGATCAACGCAAGAACCGCCCGGGATGAGCGGGTCCTAGTCACCACCCTCACCAAGAAGATGGCTGAGGACTTAACTGTGTATTTGCAAAAAGCAGGTATTCGGGTGCGGTATATGCACTCGGACATTGGTGCAATGGAGCGAATGGAGATCATCCGCGATCTGCGAATGGCAAAATTCGACGTATTGGTTGGCATCAACCTGCTCCGGGAGGGTCTTGACCTACCGGAGGTGAGCCTGGTTGCTATTTTGGATGCGGACAAGGAGGGTTTCCTCCGCTCGGAAACCAGTCTGATTCAGACCATCGGTCGTGCAGCCCGTAACGCAGAAGGCCTGGTGATTATGTATGCTGACAACATCACCTCTTCTATGCGGGTAGCAATCGACGAGACAAAGCGCCGACGAGAGATCCAGGATGCCTACAACAAGACCCACGGCATCGTTCCCAAGACCATTATTAAGTCCGTCCGTGATCTCATTGAGATCTCCTCCCCCACTGCCGAACGCAAGGGTCACAGCGGTGTGAAGATGACCAAAGCGGAGAAGGAAAAAGAAATTGCCCGCCTGGAAAAGCAGATGAAGGAAGCTGCCCGTATGATGGAATACGAGTATGCCGCCCTGCTGCGTGACCAAATCATCGAACTTCGGGGCAATAACTAAACAGAACCGGCAGGGTGCACTCTGCCGGTTCTTTCTTACATATTCGGTGTAAAATACTGGGATTGGGCCATAGAGATATAATCATCGCCGCATACAACGATATGGTCTGCCAGCGTGATTTCCACAGTTTCCAGCGCTGCCGACACACGAAGCGTGGTCTGCACATCATCGGCTGAAGGAAGGGCTAAGCCACTGGGATGGTTATGGGCTAAAACAACAGAAGTGGCATTGGCGCTGAGGGCCATTTCTACCACCCGGCGTATGGGGATATTGGCGGAATTCACATTTCCCTCGCCTACCTTTTTACAGCAAATTACCTTGCATTTGGCATCCAGGCACAGCATAAACACCGTTTCTGTATCTCTGCCGAAGAAGTAGGGCATTAAGTAATTGCCGCATTGGTCGGAGGTCCGCAGGATATCTCCCGGCTCTGCCCGGCGCACCTGGTAATAGCGGCCCACCTGGGTGATCAGCGACAGGAAGGTGGATCCAGATGCGTTGATCCCCTCCACCTTTTCCAGTTCCTCGGGGCTTGCCTCCAGCACCGCTGTCAGCGAACCAAACCGGTCCAGCAATCGGTGGGCAAGGGGATTGGTATCTTTTCTGGGAATGCAGTAAAAGAGCAAAAGCTCCAACACATACAGCTCATCAAAATTATCCAGGCCTTCCCGGCGGAATCGGTTCTTCAACCGCTGTCTGTGACCCTCATGAATCGACATATTTTCACTCCGTTCGTGGATTTTTCTTGCTTTTTTCGAATCTATTCGTTAAAATGGTTGTTGTAGGAAAGTTTTCCTGTTTTCTGCACATTCTATCTGCAAAAGGAGATGGCAAATTGGATACAAATAACTTCCCCTGGCTGGAGCTCATTGACTATCCCGCCTTTTGTGTGAAGGATGGCGCAATTATCGCTGTCAACGCCTTGGCGGAACAAAGACAGTTCCGGGTGGGTATGGATATTGGTGAAATCGTCACCGAGCATCAGGATGTCTATCAAAGCTTTGAAAGCGGCAACCTGTACCTGAATATCAATGTGTGCGGTGTTCCCTGCCCTGCCAGCGTGGTTAGGACCCGGGAATGCGATATCTTCCACATTCGCCGCACAGAGGACGATGACGCCTTGCAGGCGCTGGCTTTGGCCGCCACACAGCTTCGCGTTCCCTTGGCCAATTTGATGACCGTTGCAGACCAGTTGTTCTCCAATATGGAAACAAGAGACGAAAACACACAACTGCAAACCAGTCAGATCAATCAGAATCTGTACCGTCTGCTGCGAATCGTCAGCAATATGTCTGATGCGGGCGGCTATACCCAAGCCGGCAAGAGCGGAATGGAAACTGCAGATTTGGTTTCCCTTATGGCTGAGATTATGGAAAAGGCTCAAAGCTTTTTCACAAACACGGACATCAAGCTTGTCTACAACGGGCCTACAGAGCCTGTTTTCGGCGCTGTAAACATCGAGAAGATCGAGCGGGCTGTTTACAATCTGCTCTCCAACGCAGCTAAGTTCTCCCGGGAAGGCAGCACAGTGAATGCTAATTTGGCGGTAAATGGTAACCGTTTGTCCCTCACCCTGTGTAACACCAATTCAGAAAGCCTGCCGAAGCAAAATCTTTGGCAGCAGTATCGCCGGGAACCCGGCATTGAAGATCCCCGCCACGGCTTAGGTCTGGGTATGACTTTGGCAAGCGCTGTGGCTGCTTTCCACAGCGGTACCATTTTGGTGGACAATCCCACAGCCGACCAAACACGCATCACAATGACGATTCCCATTGTAAAAGGAAGTGCCGACAATCTCCGCTCCCCAATTTTGCGGATGGGCGATTACGCCGGCGGTCGGGACAGAGGCCTCATTGAATTGTCTGAGATCCTCCCTGCTGAAAGCTATCGAAATATCAATTAACGTTTCCTGCCTGTTTTCACAGGCAGGATTTTTTATAAGCTACGCTTCAAATATGCGCCGGTATAGCTACCTTCCACCAAGGCAACCTCCTCGGGTGTACCGGTGGCAACTACATAACCGCCCTTGTCACCGCCTTCCGGTCCAAGGTCGATAATATGGTCGGCAGTTTTAATCACATCCAAATTGTGTTCGATCACCAGCACTGTATTGCCCGCATCCACCAGTTGCTGTAGCACTTCAATCAGCTTGTGGACATCAGCGGTATGCAGGCCGGTGGTAGGCTCGTCCAAAATATAGATGGTACGGCCAGTGGACACCCGGGACAGTTCCGTTGCCAGCTTCACCCGCTGGGCTTCACCACCGGAAAGGGTTGTACTGGATTGACCCAGCTTCACATAGCCCAGACCAACCTCCACCAAAGCCTGTGCCTTGCGGCGGATCTTGGGCAGATTTTCAAAGAACTCCAGGGCCTCCTCAGCGGTCATATCCAGCACTTGGGCGATGTTCTTGCCCTTGTACTGGACCTCCAGGGTCTCCCGGTTATAGCGCTGACCCCGACAAACTTCACAGGGTACATACACATCCGCTAAGAAGTGCATTTCGATCTTCACCAATCCGTCACCGCTACAGGCCTCACAGCGGCCACCCTTCACATTAAAGGAGAAACGGCCGGGGCCATAACCGCGGATCTTGGCATCTGCCGTGGAGGCAAACAAATCGCGGATATCATTAAACAGACCTGTATAGGTAGCAGGATTGGAACGGGGGGTGCGCCCAATGGGACTTTGGTCAATATCGATGACCTTGTCCAAATGCTCCATACCGGTTATGCAGCGGCACTGTCCGGGGCGGGTGCGGGCGTGGTTGAGTTTTCCCAGAAGTGTCTTATTCAGCACCTCGTTCACCAAGCTGGACTTTCCGGAACCGGACACGCCGGTAACACAGGTGAGTGTTCCCAAGGGAACGGATACATCCACATCTTTCAGATTGTTGGCTTCTGCGCCTTCTATGGTCAGAGCTTTGCCGTTTCCTTGCCGCCGGGTGGCAGGTACGGGAATCTTCTTAAACCCGGTAAGGTACTGACCAGTCACAGAATGCTTTTCCTTACAAATGTCTTCCAGGGAACCAGCCGCCACGATTTCGCCACCGTGGGAGCCCGCACCGGGACCCACATCTACGATAAAGTCTGCAGCGCGCATGGTATCCTCGTCGTGCTCTACCACAATAAGGGTATTGCCCAAGTCACGCAGACGTTTTAATGTTGCAAGAAGCTTATCGTTATCCCGCTGGTGCAAACCGATGGAAGGCTCGTCCAGGATATACAGCACTCCCATCAGAGAAGAACCGATTTGGGTAGCCAGGCGGATTCGCTGACTCTCACCGCCGGAAAGTGTTCCGGCAGCGCGGGAAAGGGTCAGATATTGCAGGCCCACATCTGTAAGGAAACGGAGCCGGGCCTGGATTTCTTTCACGATTTGGGCCGCCACCAGGGCCATATTACCCTCTAAGTGGAGGTTATCCATAAATTCCAGCGCCTGACCTACATTCATACGGCAGAAGTCCATAATGCCGATACCGCCCACCGTCACTGCCCGGGCTATATCAGACAGGCGGTCGCCGTGGCAGCAAGGACAGGGCGCGGTAGCCATACACTCTTCCAATTCTTTTCGGGCAGCATCAGATTGTGTCTCCCGGAAGCGACGGCTGATATTATTGAGGATTCCCTCAAAGGGCTGCTCCAAAATACCCATACCGTTGCCGCGGTTATAGGTCATTCGGAGCTTTTCGCCCTTGGTGCCATAGAGGATCACATCCATAGCCTCCCGGGACAATTCCTGCACCGGCGCTGTCAGGGAGAAATGATATTTCTGCGCCAAAGCCTCAAAGTACATTCTGAAAACGGAATCCGTCCGGGCGCTGCTCCAACCGGAGGCCTGAATAGCACCGTCAAAGATGGATTTTGTCTTATCCGGAATAACCAGGTCTTCATCCGCCACCAAGCGGAATCCTAGTCCGGTACATTCCGGGCAAGCGCCGGCAGGATTGTTGAAGGAGAACATTCTCGGCTCCAACTCAGACAAGCTGATTCCGCAATCCTCGCAGGCATAGTTCTGCGAAAAGGTCAGTTCCTCGCCGGTATCCGGCAGGCTAATCGTCAGCAAACCGCCGGAGTGGCTGCAGGCAGTTTCAATAGAGTCGGTCAAACGGCGGCGCTGCCCCTCCCGGATCACCAGGCGGTCCACCACCAACTCGATGGTATGCTTTTTATTCTTTTCCAGGGCAATCTCTTCGGCCAGGTCATACAAAATGCCATCTACCCGCACACGGGCAAACCCCTGTTTCCGGGCATCCTCAAACACCTTGGCATGCTCGCCTTTTTTGCCCCGGATCACCGGAGAAAGCACCAGAAAGCGAGTTCCCTCACCCAGCGCCTCTACTCTGTCCACGATCTGGTCGATGGTCTGCCGGGCGATCCCCTTGCCGCATTTGGGGCAATGCGGAACACCCACCCGAGCCCACAGAAGGCGGAGGTAGTCATAGATCTCCGTGACTGTACCGACGGTAGAACGAGGATTTTTGGAGGTGGTCTTCTGGTCGATGGAAATTGCCGGAGAAAGGCCGTCGATGGCATCAACATCGGGCTTGTCCATCTGTCCCAGGAACTGTCGGGCATAGGAACTCAAGCTCTCCACATACCGACGCTGACCCTCAGCATAAATGGTATCAAAAGCCAAACTGGACTTGCCGGAACCGGAAAGGCCCGTAAATACCACCAATTTGTCTCTGGGAATGGTCAAATCCACATTTTTTAAGTTGTTTTCTCTTGCGCCTTTGATAACAATCTTATCGTTCATATGCCCTTTCACTCCGCAAAAAGTCTTCTAAATAGTATAACACAAAATCGTATAATACACAAGTAGAATTACAAACAGACTTCTTCCTCCCGGGATTTGTAGGTTTGATGCAAGAACGGATAAAAGATTTCTGTTTTTTTATTGGTTTTTCTTTTCCTTTGGTGTTGCATTTCCGTGGGGGTTGGGCTATAATGTGTTTTAGAATGGCTTGTGGTATGACCACAGGCAGAAATAGATGAAAGAACGAGGTATTTCAAGAGATGATTGCTTACGGTGAAAACATCAAAGTCTTCTGCGGTAACTCCAATCCCGAATTTGCCAAAACTGTGTGCAAAGAGCTGGGCCTGGAGCTGGGTAACGGTATGGTACAAACCTTCTCTGACGGCGAGGTTGCTGTATCCTTGAACGAAACTGTTCGTGGCGCCGACGTATTTCTGATTCAGTCCACCTGCAAGCCTGTCAACAACAATTTGATGGAGCTGCTGGTTATGATCGACGCTTGCCGCCGGGCTTCCGCCGGCCGTATCACTGCGGTCATTCCCTACTTTGGCTATGCCCGTCAGGACCGCAAGGCCAAGAGCCGTGACCCCATCACCGCTAAGCTGGTTGCCAATATGATCACTGCTGCCGGCGCTGACCGTGTCCTGACTATGGACCTGCACGCCGCACAGATTCAGGGCTTCTTTGATATCCCTGTGGATCACCTGCTTGGCAATCCCACCTTTGTGAAATACTATTTGGATAAGTTCCCCGAGGATCAGTACAACCACGACGATTTCGTAGTTGTCTCCCCCGACGTTGGCTCTGTGGCTCGTGCCCGCGCTTTCGCTACTAAGGTACATATGGGTTTGGCTATCGTAGATAAGCGCCGTCAGAAGGCAAATGTTTGCGAAGTCATGAATGTCATCGGTGATGTTAAGGGCAAGACCTGCATCCTGTTTGACGATATGATTGACACCGCCGGTTCTCTGTGTAATGCTGCCCAAGCTCTGGTCGAACTTGGTGGTGCTAAGGAAGTTTATGCTTGCGCTACCCATGGTGTTCTGTCCGGTCCCGCTTTTGATCGAATCGAAAAGTCTCCGCTGAAAGAAGTTGTTGTTCACAACACCATTCCTGTGCCTGCTGACTGCCCCTGCACCAAGATCAAGCAGTTGGATGTGGCTCCCATCTTCGCCCGGGCTATTTCCCACGTTCACGGCGGCACTTCCATTGCTGACCTGTTCTAAGCTGTGTTTGGACGTAATCAAGAAAGCTGGCTGATTGTCGGCTTAGGCAATCCCGGCAAAGAATACGAACGCACCCGGCATAACTGCGGTTTCCGGGCCATAGATCTCCTTGCGGAGAGCCTTAGCTGCAAGATCGACAAGGGCAAGTTCCAAGGGCTGTACGGACAGACCACCTACAAAGGAACAAAGCTGTTTCTGCTAAAGCCCCAGACCTATATGAATGCTTCCGGTCGATCTGTTCTGCAGATGTCTGCTTACTACAACATCCCCCCTGCCCGGATCATCGTTCTTTTTGACGACATTTCCTTGGAGCCGGGGCGGTTGCGTGTTCGCGGTGACGGTTCTGCCGGTGGACACAATGGTATCAAGTCCTTGGTTCAGGAACTGGGTTCTCAAGATTTTCCCAGAGTGAAAATCGGCGTAGGTGCGAAACCCCATCCGGAGCAGGATTTGGCGGATTGGGTGTTGGGCGGTTTCTCGGCAAATGAGCAGAAGGCTATGGATGCTGCTCTGAAGGAAGCCGGAAATGCGGCACTGTGTATCATAGAACAGGGCATCCCCAAGGCCGCCAATCAGTTCAACGGATTCAAAGCATAATATTGTCGTTTCACCACGGAAAGGGGGGTATTTTCCCCCTTTCCGCATTGTTACGTGGAGAGGTTTTAAGGTGTGTTATGGATAAACTGCTGGATATCTTAAAAACAATGCCCGAATACACTGCGGCCCTGGAAACTTTGACAGCCGGCAAGTCCGCTGCCATCACAGGAATCGGCCAGATTAACCGCAGCCATATCATTGCGGGCATTTATACCCACACCCAGATGCCCTTGGTAGTGATCTGCCAGGATGATTTGGCAGCTAAGCGGCTCTGTCAGGAACTAAAGGCATTTTTAGGGGTAGATTGTCCTGTCCTCCCCTCCCGGGAACTGACCCTGTATGACAGCGCAGTGGTGTCCCGAGGCTGGGAGCAAAAGCGGCTGCGGCAGCTTTATGAGCTTTCTTTGGGCAAGACCCGGCTGCAAATTATGTCCTGGGACGCTCTCAGTCAGCGAACCATACCGCCGGATATTCTTCGCAAGGCTTCTTTTACCTTGGAAGTAGGCAAGGAATATCCCATGGATTCTCTCCTCTCACTACTAGCCCAAGCCGGTTACAGCCGTTGTGGCATGGTGGAGGGTCCGGGACAGTTTGCTGTGCGCGGTGGTATTTTGGATGTTTACTCCCCTGCCGCCGAGCAGCCTGTCCGTGCAGAGTTCTTTGGCGACGAGTTGGACACAATGGGTTATTTTGACCCGGACACCCAGCGGCGCACCGAGAATGTAAACGAACTCACCATCCTGCCCATCGGTGAGACCCAACCCCGGTTACACCCGGAGGGTCTCTCCGGTTTGTGCGAGGATATTAACCGATTGATCGCCCGGCAACGCAGACGGAAGAATCCCAACGAGGATTTAATCAAAACCCTGGAAAAGGATTTAGAAAAGTACCAAAACGGCATCCAAAATCCCGCTTCCGACAGATATATGGCGCTGATTTATCCGGAAATTGCTACCGCTGTTTCCTATATCCCGGAAAATGCAACGGTCATTCTTTGCGACCAGGGCAGCTTGCACCGGGCCGCCCGCACCAGGGTTGAGGAAGTGGGTATGCAGCTGGACAGCCTGCTGCAAGGCGGTTTGGTAGCCGGTGAGCTGTGCGATTTTGTGTGGCAATGGGAGGATTTCTGCGACGGCATTGAAAAGCATCCTCTATTGTACCTGGACACCTTTGCTGCATCAAGCTATCCCGAAAACTGTCCGCCCCATCAGCTTTTGCCGATGACGGCAAAGCAGCTGCCCGGCTACGGCGGCAATTTAGATACCGCCGCCAGCGACCTGCAGCATTATCAGAAGATGGAGTTTTCCAGCCTGGTGCTGTGTGGTTCAAGACGCAGGGCGGAACTGCTGCAGGAAATGCTAAGCAGCCGTGGACTTTCTGCGTTCCTTTGTATTCCCTTGACTTCTATGCCCAAGCCGGGACAAATTCTCCTGGCAGAGGGTTCACTTCCCTACGGTATGGAATATCCCAACGGCAAGCTGGCGATCCTTACAGAGGGTCAGCTCACCGGCAAAACAGAACCCCGGCGAAAATCTACCAAAAAATCTGCCACCAACCGTCAAAAGCTCAATTCTTTTACGGATTTGAGTCCCGGTGATTTGGTGGTTCACGAGAATTATGGCATCGGTCGCTTTGTTGCCATGGAGCAAATTAAGGTCGACGGTGCAATTAAAGACTATATCAAAATCGCCTATCAAGGGTCTGACACTCTGTTTGTACCTGCCACCCAGTTGGATCTGGTGAGTAAATACATTGGCGGCGGTGGTGAAGATGCCAATGTAAAACTAAATAAAATCGGCACGGAAACCTGGCAAAAAACCAAGGCCAAGGCCCGAAAGGCTGCCAAGGATATGGCTGGGGAGCTGATTCAGCTTTACGCCGCCCGGCGCAGGCAAGAGGGTTTCGCCTTTGCGGCAGACTCCCCCTGGCAAAAGGAATTTGAGGACAATTTCCCCTATCCTGAGACCGACGATCAGCTGCGGTGTATCGCAGATATCAAAAAAGATATGGAGTCGCCCATCCCCATGGATCGGCTGCTCTGCGGTGATGTGGGCTTTGGTAAGACGGAGGTTGCGCTCCGGGCTGTAATGAAAGCCATTATGGACGGCAAGCAAGTGGCAATTTTGGTGCCCACTACCGTTTTGGCACAACAGCATTATCAGACCGCTGTGTCCCGATTCCGTGGTTTCCCTGTCAACATTGATGTGCTCAGCCGTTTCCGCACCCCCACGCAACAGCAGAAGACCCTACAAAATCTTCGGGCCGGCGGTGTGGATCTGATCATCGGCACTCATAAGCTGCTGCAAAAGAGTGTTGAATTTAAGGATTTGGGTCTGCTGGTTGTGGACGAAGAGCAGCGGTTCGGTGTCAGCCATAAGGAACGGCTAAAGGAGATTTCCAAGGGTGTGGATGTGCTGACTCTGTCGGCAACCCCCATCCCCCGGACCTTGAATATGGCCCTGTCCGGCATTCGGGATATGTCCACCATAGAAGAGCCTCCCGCAGACCGCTACCCTGTACAGACCTATGTAATGGAACACAGCAACGCAATTTTGGACGATGCTATTCGCAGAGAAATTGAGCGGGGCGGCCAGGTGTACTATCTTCACAACCGTGTAGAAACCATTGACCGATGTGCTGCGGCACTGAAAAACCGGATTCCCGGACTTTCTGTGGCTGTTGCTCACGGTAAAATGGGCGAAGATGCCCTCAGCGATGTAATGCGTTCTATGGCTGATGGTGAAATCCAAGTATTGGTCTGCACCACCATCATTGAAACCGGCCTGGATATTGCCAATGTAAACACCCTAATCATCGAAAACGCTGACCGGTTTGGTCTGAGTCAGCTTCATCAGCTCCGCGGCCGTGTGGGTCGTTCCACCCGCCATGCTTATGCCTACTTCACCTACCGCCCTGACAAAAACCTCACAGAAGTAGCGGAAAAGCGACTGTCGGCAATCCGGGACTTTGCAGAATTCGGTTCCGGCTTCAAGATTGCAATGCGTGATCTGGAGATTCGGGGCGCAGGCAATCTGTTGGGTGCAGAGCAATCCGGTCATATGATGAGCGTGGGCTATGATATGTATCTGAAGCTGCTGGACGAGGCGGTTTTGGAGGAGCGAGGCGAAAAGACCAAGGAGCCGGATTGTACCGCCGACCTGAATGTGACCGCCAACGTGGATAAGGACTATGTTGCCCGAGGCGAAGAACGGATGGATCTTTACCGGCGTATGGCTGCTATCCGCTCTCAAGAGGATGCTGACGATCTGCTGGATGAAATCGTGGACCGCTACGGCGAGCCGCCTAAGGGTGTGCTGAATCTGGTGGAAATTGCGCTGCTCCGTGCCAACGCCCGGAATGTGGGCATCTGCGACATTCGACAGAAGGCCGCAGAAGTACAGTTTACTATGACAAACCTCAATTTTGAAGCCATTTCCACTCTGTGCAACGACCCGGATTACAAGAACCGGGTGCAGCTCATTGCCTCCGCAAAGGAGCCTACAATGCGGCTACGGCTGGCACAGGGTGTGGATAGTCTGCGACAATCCAAGGCACTGATTGAGCGATACAAAAAGTGCATCCCTGTATAAGAAAAATGCGTGTTCGCAATGAACACGCATTTTTTATTTTGATTTGATATCCAGGTGGTAGTCGATGACGCCAGCAGCAGATTGCTCCACGCTGATATTATAGCTTAAGTCGATAGTTCCGCCATTTTCCGTGAGATTGGATTCCACTCGTGTGGCGCATACGGTGAGCATCAAAGCGCCAAACTCCATTCGATAAAGGGAATCCTGGCTTACACCTTCTTTGAACACCATCTGGGAGCTGAGCTTGCCGGTACGGGTTAGGGTCACAGTATCGCCCTTCACAAAGAATGTGGTTTCCACGCCAGATAGGCCAGTCAGGTCACTTTCGGCATAGGTGATCTTCCAACCGCCGTCCGCATCTTCCAATATGCCCTCAGTCACCAGTTCAAGGTTCTCCGGTTCCTGATCCATATAGCTTTGCGTTCCCTTCACAGAAAGCATAACTTTTTTCTTCATCTTATGCCTCCATTGCAAGCTGCAAAAGCCGGTCAATCAGTTCATTATAAGGAATACCGCTGGCTACAAACAGCTTAGGGTACATAGAAATGGAAGTGAATCCGGGAATGGTGTTGATCTCGTTAAACACTACCCGGTTATCGGCATAGGTGACGAAGAAGTCCACACGGCTCATACCACGGCAGCCAATGGCGGTATAGACCCGCACAGCCTGCTCCCGAAGCTCCTCAGCAATTTCAGCAGGGATCCGGGCAGGGATATATGCCACAGAAGTATCGGACACATATTTGGCATCGTAGTCATAGAACTCAGCGCCGGAATCGATCTCACCAACCTCAGAGGCTGCAGGGGTTTCGTTACCCATCACGGCCACTTCCACTTCGTGACCGTCGATAAATTCTTCCACCAGGATCTTTTCATCATAGATACCAGCGGACAGAAGTGCGTCCTTCAGTTCTTCGCGATTATTTGCCTTGGATACACCCACAGAAGATCCAGTTCCGGCAGGCTTTACAAACACAGGATAAGGGAACTTACTCTCCACCGCGTCCAAAATATCGTCCATACGGCCTTGCAGTTCGCTGTTTCGCACCAAAAGCCACTTAGCCTGGGTGATACCAGCATTGTCCGCTACCAGCTTGGTAAGAGTCTTATCCATCGCAACAGCAGAAGCAGAGATATGGGGACCCACGTAGGGAATGCCTGCAAGCTGCAGAAGGCCCTGGATCGCGCCATCCTCGCCGTTTTCGCCGTGAAGAACCGGGAATACCACATCGATCTGCTCCCGGACCACGCTGTCACCCTCAAAGCTCAGCAGCCCCTGACCCCGGACCGGGGAAATGGCTGCAGGGCGGTTGTTGGAGTGTTCCAACCACTGGCCGGTGGGCAGAAGAGAATAATCTGTGCCACCATAGAGCAGCCAACTACCCTCCTTGGTAATACCCACAGGGAAGATATTATATTTTTCCGGGTCCATATTGTTCAGCACCGATTCAGCCGAGCGCAAGGACACCTCATGCTCGGGGCTGATGCCGCCAAACAGGACACAAACATTCAATTTCATTCAAATCCCCTCGTTATTCTGATTTCAACAGTGCTTCACCGGCACGGAAAATATCACCGGCACCTACAGTCAGCACCACATCACCCTCACGGATATTCTCACGGAGGAATGCTGTAACCTCCGGCAAGGTCTCACAATACTGGGAGCCGGGGATTTCTGCCTGCAGGTCCTTGGATGAGATACCAAAGCGGTTCTGCTCTCTGGCTGCATAGATTTCTGCCAGCACCACCAAATCAGCCTTTTTCAGTTCCCGGACAAAATCCTTGAACAAGGCCTTGGTGCGGGTATAGGTATGGGGCTGGAACGCCACAACAAGGCGTTTATAATCCAAGGTACGCACTGCCTCGATGGTAGTGCAAAGCTCATCGGGGTGATGGGCATAATCGTCATAAACATCCGCGCCGTTAAATTTTCCCTTAAACTGCATACGCCGCTCTGCACCGGTAAAGGTAGCGATACCTCTTGCTGCCGTTTCACCGGGAATGCCCAGCATCCAAGCCGCACCGATGGCTGCCAAAGCATTGAGGGCATTATGCCGGCCGATCACCTGCAAATCTAAATGACAATAAAACGCACCGTCGCAAGTCACATCCATATGCCGCCAGTCGGAAATATGCTCTGCACGAATTCGGTTATTTTCTTTCAAGCCGAAGCTAATATAGTCCATTCCCTTCAGTGCTTCCACTACATTGGGGTCATCACCGTTGGCAAGAACGCCATTGGTGGAAAGACCCGCAAAGGCCCGAAAAGACTTCTGTACATCGGCAAGGTCCTTGAAATAGTCCAGGTGGTCAGCTTCCACATTCAAAACAACAGCCAAAGTGGGACTGAAGTTTAAGAAGGAATCGCAATATTCGCAGCTCTCCAACACAATGGTATCACCCTTACCTACCCTGTGACCTGCGCGCAGCAGGGGCAGGTAGCCGCCGATCATCACGGTGGGATCCCACTGGGCCTCCATGAGAATATGGGTCATCATAGAGGTTGTGGTGGTTTTACCATGGGTGCCGGAAATACAGATAGCGTTCTTATAGGCCCGCATGATCACACCCCAGGCCTGGGCCCGTTCAAAAACGGGGATACCGGCACTGCGGGCAGCAGCGATCTCCGGGTTATCATTATGGACAGCGGCGGTACGGATCACACAATCCGCGCCCTGGATATTCTCGCCCTGGTGACCGATGTGCACGATAATACCTTTGTCTGTCAGCTCTTGAGTGGACGCAGACAGACTCATATCCGAACCGGTCACGATCATACCCATTCCTTGAAGCACAAGACCCAGAGGGCGCATAGAAACGCCGCCAATACCAATGAGGTGAATATGACGACCCGGCTGGAGATAGCCACGCAGCTCTTCAATTCTGTTATTCATCGAGGTTCCCCTCCCGAAATAAATTCGCCTTTAACTTATACAGTATATACTATTTTAGCCTTATTTACAACTACTATTTTCCGACAGTCGGTAGAACCGTAGGTGCAGAAATAGCATCCACAAAGAAAATCCCAGGAGCACCAAAGGCATACTGCCAATTCCTGCACAATCCGCAAAAAAGCCGAAAATCGGCGGCAAAAAGCATGTACCTGCATAGAAGCTGGCCATTTCCACACCGATAATAGCCTGGCTACGGGACATACCGTATTGGGTGGGAGTTGCATGGATAAGGCATGGGAAAATAGGCGCGCAGCCCACACCCATAACCATAAAGCCGATGATACACAGAATTTCTATCCGGAACAGTACCATCATCAAAAGACCTGTCAGCACCAGGCTCATACCCATATAGGCCATCTGCTTATCATTAAATTTCAGTGTAACAAAGCCGCTGAGCGCTCTGCCGGCAGTAATACCCAAGTAGAACATTGCCGCAAGGCTTGCTGCCCGTTCTTCGCTTATGCCTAAGTACAGTACCAGATAGCTGCTGGCCCAATGGCCGGCGATAGCCTCCACCGCGCCATAGCACAAAAAAATCAGCACCACTTCCCTAACACCGGGTAGTGTAAAAACCTGCCGAAAAGTCAAGTGCGTATGTTCCTCATTCTTCTCCCCAGCCACAGACTTCCATTTTGGAACACTCAGTAGCATAACAGCAGTCAGAGCCACTTGGAATATGGCAATGTACAGATAGCCTTTATTCCAGCTTTGTCCGGCTGTCAGGACAACGCCCATCACATAGGGGCCGATTGCCGCGCCAACGCCCCACATACAGTGCAGCCAGCTCATATGGCGGCTGGCATAATGGTTGGCTACGTAATTATTAAGGCTGGCATCCACGCAGCCTGCGCCCAAACCGTAAGGCACAGCCCAAACGCACAGCAGCCAGAAATTCCAGCTGAACGCAAAACCAATCAGACCCAACGCTGTGAGCGCTACACTTATCGCTGTCACTTTGCCTGTACCAAAATGGCTCACCATTCGGTCGGTGAGCAAGCTGGATACCACAGTAAAGCCGGAAATCAGAAAAGATACCAACCCCATATAGGACACAGGAACCCCAAATTCCCCGGACATAATAGGCCAGGCAGAGCCTAAAAGTGCATCGGGAAGGCCCAGGCTAATAAACGCAAGATAGATTAAAAGCAGCAAAAAATGGATCATAAAAGAATCCTCCGTTCTTCTGCCCTATTTATATCATATTTCCCGCAAAAAGTAAACGCAGGTAAGGATTTCACCTGCGTTTTGGGCTTCTTGCAAATAAAAACCTCTTTTGTCTTTGACAAAAGAGGTTTTTTCTGGAGCGGGTGACGAGGCTCGAACTCGCTACCTCCACCTTGGCAAGGTGGCGCTCTACCAGATGAGCTACACCCGCGGAACAAGAGGTATTATAGCAGAAATTTCACAGAAGTCAATACCCTTTTGGAAAATTTCTGCAACCACTTGAAAATATTATAGGGAATCCTTGGAATAGTGGGAAAAGCCGTCTCCCAAAACCTGGTGAGCCTCCTGCATAATCACAAAGGCCGCAGGATCTACTTCCATCACAAGCCGTTTCAGGTCCGAAACCTGGTGGCGTTTCACCGCAGTGAGCACCACCATCATCTCCTCCCGGGTATAGGAACCCTCGCCGCGGAGATAGGTTGCGCCCCGGTCCAACTGTTTCTCAATCTGCAGCGCTACTTCTTCGTGCTTTTTGGTAATGACCAAGGCCACCTTGGAATAGTCAAAATGGTACACCACTGCATCTACAATCCGACCGGAAACAAAAATGGCAATACCGCTGTATAGGGCAATGGAGAAATCCCTGAACACCACCGCTGCAATGATAATGACACAGGCATCAAAGCAAATGCTGATGGTACCAATAGGAACATTCTGATACTTCTGTTTCAGCAAGCGCACAGCAATATCCGAGCCGCCCGAGGATGCGCCGGACAGGAATGCCAGGCCCAGACCCAAACCGCAGACCGCGCCGCCGTAAAGAGCTGCGATCAGCGGATCCTCCGTCGCCACCGGCAAGAATGCAAACAGGTCGATGAACACAGAGCTAAGGCCCATACCGATCAGAGAGCCGATAAAGAATTTCTTACCGACCTTAAAGCCGCTGACAACGAACAGGGGCATATTCATAAGAGCAATGTAGATACCTACACTGCCAAAGCCCAACACCCGGTACAAAACCATCGCCAAACCGGACAGACCGCCGGCGTTTAAATCATTGGGTATCAAGAACAAATTAAAACCGACAGCAAATACGGCACAACCAGCTACAAGCTCCAGCAGCTCAATCGCAGGCCGCAGTCTTTTATTCATAATTCCTCCTAAACATCAAAGCTGATTTGCTTTTCCTGGGAATCCTCTTCTTTGATAATAGCACCGGCTGTAGGAATGGTCTTATTCCGGTAGCGGGAGGCATTGGTAATACCGCTCTCTTCCAGCGGCCGCACAGCAGAAAGCTGGGCTTTCTTCTTCAGACTCATCACCGCCACACCGATGGTATTTCGAGTAGTCTTGGGTGTGAGCTGGGCTGTGGAAACAATGGCCGCCCGGTTATCGGAAGAATAGAGAACCACCTGCCTGTCCTCGTCAATCACCATCGCAGAAACCAGCGGGCTCTTATCAGAGAAAGCAGCAGTCAAGCGGCGGCGGTTTGTTTTGGTTTCGTAGGCAGACAGAGGCACTTTTGCGCCCTTGCCGTTTTCAAAGAAGAACAGGACAAAGCCTTTGTAATCACCGGGCAGCAAGACCTGCAGGACCGTTTCACCGGGATCCATACCCAATTTCTGGGGCAGGTAATCACCAAGCTGAGAGGCCTTGCCGTCCTCAAAATCAGACAGACGGGTCTTATAGCACTGGCACAAACTGGTGAACACCAGCAGCTCCGCCTTATTAGAGGTTTCCCGGGAGAAGGACAGACTATCCCCTTCCTTGAATTTTTGTTCACCGGACATACGCAGGCTCTGTGGGGTGATCTTCTTCAGATAGCCTTCCTTGGATACGAAAACAGTAACAGGATAGTCGGGGATCTGCTCGTCCTCATCATCCATCTGGATCTCAGCTGTTTCATAGATGATCTCTGTCTTTCTAGGCTTGCCGTACTTTTCGGATACCTGCTGCAGCTCCTTGATAATCACATTTTTCAGTTTCCGGTGGCTGTTCAGGGTATCCTGCAGGTCGGCGATCTCCTTTTCCAAGTCATCGATGGCCTTGGTCTGCTTGAGAATGTATTCCTTGTTGATATTACGCAGCTTGATTTCCGCCACATAATTGGCCTGGATCTCATCAATACCAAAGCCAATCATCAAATTGGGAACAACCTCGTTTTCCAGTTCGGTCTCCCGGATGATGCGGATAGCCTTGTCGATATCCAACAGGATCCGCTCCAAGCCCTTCAACAGGTGGAGGCGGTCTTCCTTCTTTTGAATCTGGAAGAACAGACGGCGCTTGACGCAATCGGTACGCCAGGCAGTCCACTCCTCCAAAATCTCACCAATGCCCATCACACGGGGCATACCGGCAATGAGGATATTAAAGTTACAGGGGAAGCTATCCTGCAAGGGGGTCATACGGAAAAGCTTCTGCATCAGCTTTTCCGGCTCTACGCCACGCTTTAAGTCGATGGTCAGCTTCAAGCCGCCCAGGTCGGTCTCGTCACGCATATCGGCGATCTCTTTGATCTTACCTGCCTTGATCAGCTCCGCCACCTTATCCATAACAGCTTCACTGGTGGTGGAATATGGAATTTCCGTGATTTCGATCACATTGTCGCCCTTCACATAATTCCACTTGGCACGGAGCTTGAAGCTGCCACGGCCGGTGGAATAAATATCCCGGGTTGTGGTCTCGTCAAACAGTAGCTCTGCGCCGGTGGAGAAATCCGGGCCGGGCAGTGTGGACAGGATATCATGGTCCGGATTGTTCATCAAAGCGATGGTGGTATCGCACACTTCTTTCAAATTGAAAGAACAGATGTTGCTGGCCATACCGACGGCAATACCCTGGTTTGCAGACACCAGCACATTGGGGAATGTGGTGGGGAGCAGACTGGGCTCTTTCATGGTGGCATCGTAGTTATCCACCATATCCACGGTATCGGAGTCAATATCCCGGAACAACTCATTACAGAAGCTTTCCAGCTTGGCCTCGGTATAACGGGAGGCTGCGTAGGCCATATCCCGGGAATAAACCTTACCGAAGTTACCCTTAGAATCCACAAAGGGGTGTAGCAAGGTCTCGTTGCCACGGGCAAGACGGACCATGGTTTCATAAATGGCTGCATCACCGTGGGGATTTAAGCGCATAGTCTGGCCAACGATATTGGCGGACTTTGTTCTGCCGCCGTTCAGCAGGCCCATTTTGTACATAGTATAGAGCAATTTGCGGTGGGAAGGCTTAAAGCCGTCGATCTCCGGGATGGCCCGGGAGACAATAACCGACATGGCATAGGGCATATAGTTAATCTCCAGGGTCTCGGAAATTGCCTGCTCCGTGGTGGAACCCACCAGGCCCATAATGTTATCGGTATTGATTTTTGCTTTGCTCTTTTCGGGTTCTTTCTTCTTTCGTGCCATTGTTGCACTCCTTTAAGAAATGTCGGCCAGTTCCAAATACTTGGAGCCGTTTTCTGCAATAAAATTCTTTCGTTCGTTCAGCGCATCGCCCAACAGTACATCAAAATAGTGGGAGGTGCGCTCTGCGTCCTCCGGCATCACCTTAATGAGCCGGCGGGTTTCCGGGTTCATAGTGGTCATCCACATCATCTCCGGATCGTTTTCACCAAGGCCCTTGGAGCGCTGGATGGTGACCTTTTTGCCCTCCAGGTCTTTGAGGATCTTCACCTTTTCCTGCTCATTGTAGGCAAACCAGGTCTTCTCCTTACAAGTGATTTCAAACAAAGGAGATTCTGCGATATACACATAGCCGTCCCGGATCAGCTTGGGGCAAAGCCGGTAAAGCATTGTGAGGATCAAGGTACGGATCTGGAAGCCGTCTACATCAGCATCAGTACAGATAACCACTTTGTTCCAGCGCAGGTTATCAATATCAAAGCTGCTCAGTTCCTTGGCTTTCTTGCCCTCTACTTCTACACCGCAGCCCAGAACCTTCATAAGGTCCGTGATAATGGGGGAAGCAAATATCTTGCTGTAGTCTGCCTTCAAGCAGTTCAGGATCTTGCCGCGGACGGGCATAATACCCTGGAATTCCGCATCCCGGGACAGCTTGACAGAGCCCAATGCAGAGTCACCCTCCACGATATACAGTTCCCGGACACCCGTATCCTTACTGCGGCAATCCACAAACTTCTGCACACGGTTGGCAATATCCACCTTAGCGGACAGGTTCTTCTTTACATTGGTGCGGGTCTTTTCCGCAGATTCACGGGCTCGCTTATTCACCAAAATCTGGTCTGCTGCCCTGTCGGCTTCCTGCTTATTCTCTATGAACCATACCTGGAGCTTGTCCTTGAAGAAAGCGGTCATTGCCTCTTGGGTGAATTTGGAGTTGACGGATTTCTTGGTCTGGTTCTCAAAGCAGCCGATGGTGGAGAAGCAGTTGGTGACGATCACCAGGCTATCCTGGATATCCTGGAAGATGATCTTGCTCTCATTCTTATTATATTTATTGTTGTCGCGCAGGTACTTATCAAAGGCTGTGAGGAAACCGGAACGAACAGCCTTATCGGGGCTACCGCCGTACTCCAGCCAGGAGGAGTTATGGTAGTACTCGGTATGGCTGAGCTGCTTGGAAAAACAGAAAGATGCGGTGATCTTCAGCTTCATTTCCGGGCGGTTCTCCGCGTCACGGCCACGGCGCTCTGTTTCCCAGTACACGGGCATGGTGAAGGCATTATCCCCTACCAGCTCTTCAATATACTGACGGATACCATCGTTATAGCAATATTCCTCAGTTTCGAACTTACTGCCCACCTGATTGCGGAACTTAAAGGTGATACCAGGGTTCACAACCGCCTGGCGTTTCAGCACATCCCGGTAGTACTCAGCAGGGATATTAATGTCGGTGAACACCTGCTTGTCCGGTTTCCAATGGAAGATTGAACCGGTCTTCTTGCCACGGTCAGTGGGCTCTTTCTTAAGTCCGCCCTTGTTTCTGCCTTTTTCAAAGTGCAGATCGTAGCGGAAGCCGTCACGGCGGATGGTGGCATCAAAAAATTCAGATGCATACTGGGTGGCGCAGGAACCCAGGCCGTTCAGGCCCAGGGAGTACTCATAGTTCTCGCCGTTTTCGCCGTACTTGCCACCGGCATACATTTCGCAGAACACCAGCTCCCAGTTATAGCGCTTTTCTTTTTCGTTATAGTCCACGGGACAGCCACGGCCAAAGTCCTCCACCTCAACGGAGAGGTCTTCATACCGGGTGACGATGACAGTATCACCGTGTCCCTCACGGGCTTCGTCAATGGCATTGGAGAGGATCTCAAACACCGCGTGCTTGCAGCCTTCTAAGTCATCAGAACCGAAGATAACTGCCGGGCGTTTCCGGACACGCTCCTCTCCCTTCAGCATGGATATGCTGGAGTTTCCGTATTGTTCATTTCTTGCAGTAGCCATAAAATCATTACCTGCCGAATTACATAGTTTTACCAAGTAATTATACACTTTTTGTGTTGTAAAGTCAACTACAACTACAATATCTTGTGGTTGTGTTCTTTTTTTAGTTCCCGGGACATACTCTGTGGTAAAAGGAGGCTGGAAACTATGTATGCAAGCATCGCTGCCAGAACCGGTGGCAATATTTATATCGGCGTGGTGGGACCGGTCCGCACAGGAAAATCCACCCTTATCAAACGGATCATGGAACAGATGGTGATTCCCAATATTCACGAGCCTTACCGCAAAGAACGGGCCCGGGATGAACTTCCCCAAAGTGGCTCCGGACGGACCATTATGACCAGTGAACCAAAGTTCGTTCCGGAAGAAGCTGTGGAAATCTCCCCCGACGGCACCACCCGGCTGCGGGTACGGATGATTGATTCCGTAGGCTATATGGTAGAGGGCGCTATGGGTGTTGAAGAAGACGGCTCGCCCCGGATGGTGACAACCCCCTGGTTTGACTACGAAATTCCCATGACCGATGCAGCGGAGCTGGGCACTGCCAAGGTGATGCAAGAGCATTGCACCATTGGATTGGTAGTCACCACCGACGGAACTGTCACCGACATTCCCCGCTGTGATTATGTGGAGGCGGAAAAGCGGGCTATCCGGGATATGCAAAAAACCGGCAAGCCTTTCTTGGTAATTATTAACAGCCAGCAGCCCGATGGAGAAGCCGCAAAGGCTGTACAGCGGGAGATCCGGGAGGCGTTTGGCATTGATGCCATGATCGCAGATTGCCAAACCTTAGACGCAAACGATATTAAAGAAATGCTGAAACAGCTGCTGTACAGTTTCCCCATGCAAGCTCTGCATATTCATCTGCCCCGGTGGTTGGACGCATTGGAGACCGATCATCCTGTAAAATCCTCTCTGTATGAAGCATTGCTTCGCCATTTTTCGGAAATTACCACCCTCGCCCAAGCTGATGAGGTTTTGGGACAGCTGCGGACTTTGGACGCTGTGCAGGATTATTCCCTGCGGAATATCGACCTATCTACCGGTACTGTGTGCTGCAGCCTCAACTTTCCGGAGGAGCTGTTCTACCAGATCCTCAGCAGCAAGGCAGGTATCTCTATTGAGAATGATGCCCAGCTTTTATCGTTACTTACAGAGCTTTCTCAGGCAAAAGCGGAATATGACAAGATTTCCGACGCCCTGTCTTCTGCCAAGGCCACCGGCTATGGCATCGTAATGCCCGACGCGGAGCAAATGACCCTGGAAGCGCCGGAAGTGGTTCGCAAGGGCGGCGCATTTGGCGTAAAGCTAAAAGCAGGCGCTCCGTCCATTCATATGATCAGAGTGGATATTGACACCGAGATCAGTCCTATGGTGGGCGGAGAACAGCAATCTCAAGACCTCATCTCTTATCTGTCCTCCGAAGACCCGGATAAGTTGTGGCAGAGTAATATTTTCGGCAGATCCGTCTACGATCTGATCCAGGATGGTCTTACCTCCAAGCTCATACGCACCCCCGGGGATGTGCAGGAAAAATTCCGCGGTACCCTGTCCCGGGTGGTGAACGAGGGGGCTAATGGATTGATTTGTTTGATAATTTAAACATTCTGCAATAGGGTGTGCAAAAGCACACCCTATTCTCTTTACTTTGTCGTTTTTTTGTGATATAATATCGCAAAATATTGGCATTTAGAGGATACAATTATGAAACTAAAACAAACCTCCTATCGCAACTGGCTCTATACCGCTTTGTCATTCCTGATTCCCTTTATTACGATGACAACGGTTTTGTTTGTAAATAAGTACGCGCCCTTCGGAAAGAACACGCTGCTGTACTCGGATATGTACCACCAGTACTTCCCCTTCTTCAAGGAGTTCCGCAGAGTTCTGCTGTCCGGTGAATCTTTGATCTACAACTGGAGCGTAGGTCTGGGATTGGATTATCTGGGTCTGATTTCTTATTATTTGGCCTCCCCGCTGTATCTTTTGGGCGTTCTTGTTCCCGATGCAGCTGTGCTGGACTATTTTTCCATGCTGATGCCCATTAAGCTGGGTCTTGCCGGTATGTTCTTCGGCATCTTCCTGCAAAGGATCTTCAACAAGCGTGACCTGTCCATTCCCGTATTCAGCGCTTTCTATGCCACCTGCGCCTGGGCACTGGGTTATCAGTGGAATATCATGTGGCTGGACACCTTCGCATTGCTCCCTCTGGTAATGCTGGGTATGGTAAGTCTGCTGCGGGATAAGAAGTTTATTCTGTACACCGTCACTTTGTTCCTGTCCATCGGCATCAACTATTATATCGGCTTCTTTACCTGCATTTTCGTACTACTGACTTTCTTCTGCTATGAAATCTGCCGCTGTGAGAGCGGGGAGCGGTTCTTACGGGACTTTGTCCGCATCGCTGTGTTCTCCGTAATTGCCATCGGTATGACTGCCTTTTTGACACTGCCTGCTTTGTCCGCCCTTCAGACTACACAATCCAGCGTAAACTCATTCCCCACGGAATTCCGGCTGAATATGGACAACTACTGGAATCCGACAATTTGGGGACTGCTGGATTCCATGAGCCAGGTTGCCGGCAATATGAACGGCGGCTATGAGCCCACCTACAAGGAAGGCCTTCCCAATGTGTACTGCGGTGTATTTGCCACCGTTTTGGGTGTCCTCTATTTATTTAACTCTCAGATCCGCAAGCGGGATAAGGTCTGCGCCGCCGGTCTTCTGCTGTTCATCAATATGAGCTTTGCCATTCGGTGGCTGGATTATATTTGGCACGGATTCCACTTCACCAATATGATCCCCTATCGGTTCAGCTTCCTGTACAGCTTTGTGCTGCTGTATATGGCCTATTCCGCCTGGGTAAATCGCAAGCATTTTAGGGCTTGGCATATTGCCCTGGCTGCTGTTTCTGCCATTGCCATTATGTTCTGCTACAAGGACATCAAGGCTGAGGGCTTCCTTGCTTATAATTTGGGCCTGCTGGCATTGTATATGCTTGTATTGGTATTCCAGCACAAAAGCAACAAGCCCATCCCCTCCGGCACCAAGAACACTGCTGCAGCGCAATCCAAACAAAATACCTTAAAATCTATTGGCACTCTGGCTTTCCTGTGCATTATGTTAGGCGAGATGGTTCTGAACGTTGTTACCTTCAGCACCACATTCCCCTCTACCAACAATCCTCAAATGCCTGTCGGCCCCAATGATGCCAGTGACATTATCGACTATATGTATGAGCGGGAACAGGACAACGCCTTCTTCCGCACAGAGTGTACCAAGGGAAAAACCCTCAATGACGGCGCCCTATACGGCTATCATGGCATCACCGCATTTACCAGTTCCGCCAATGTGAATGTGACCCGCTTTATGGTTGCATTGGGTTTCAGCGGCAAAGACACCTACAACCGCTACAGCTATGGTGAATCCTCCCCTGTTTCCAACCTGTTCCTGAATCTGAAATATATGATCGAACGGGACGGCAAGGTAAAGGAAAACCCCTATTTTCATGATATATATTCCTCCGGCAAGGTGCATCTGTTAGAAAACAACGCCTACCTTCCCCTTGGTTTCCTGGCGGATCCTCAGCTGGCAGATGTAGATTTTGATTACACCGGCGATCCTTTCCAATTCCAAAATAAATTGCTGTCCGCAGCATCCGGCATTGAAACACCGGTTTGGTCCATAATGGAAGACTTAGAAATCTACCCCCCTGCTTCCGGCCCTAATGTCACCCCCGACCCCAACAACAAATTCGCCTGCTCCTATGACAATTCCCACAATGAAACCAGCAGCCATATCGTGTACAAATTCACTGCCCAGGACGAGGGTTTGGTTTGTATGTATATTGATCGCTCTGAGGAAAATGATTACTCCTTCTGGCATAGCGACTACAAGGATTATCTTTCTGTATCCGGCTACAGCCTGCCTATTATGTCCTCTGTTTGCGCCGTAAAGCCCGGTGACGAAGTCAGTGTTTGGCTGAATGTGGCCGAAGAAGAAACCGGCGATGCCAAGGTCTACGCTGCCGTTTTGAATGAGGAAGTCTTCCGGGAGCATTATGAAAAGCTGGCAGAATCTACCCTGGACATTACCCATTTCAGCAACACCAACATTGAAGGCACCATCACCGCTAAGGAAGACGGTCTGATGTACACCTCCATCCCCCAGAATGGCAACTGGGAGGCTCTGGTGGACGGAAGGCCCGCTGAGGTCCTTACTGTGGGCAATGCAATGGTAAGCGTAATGATTCCTCAGGGTGATCACAGCGTTCAGTTGGTTTACAAGAACAAGGCGCTCACCTTGGGCGCAGCTGTGGCAATCATTTCCACCCTGTCCCTTGTAGGCGCTGCTGTGGTACTGTATAACCCCAAGTTAATGAACAAATTCCACCAAAAAGAACAATAAAAGCAAGGGCGTGCTACTAAGTAGCACGCCCTTTATATCACTTCAGCAACTTAATATGTCCAAAGGTAGGAATGGGTTTTTCCTTTCCGCGGATCACATTGAAAATGCCAATCAACGACAACATACCAAACACACCCACAAAAACCATAAACATCGTGGTTTCCACCAGCAGGCTGGCCGCCCTGGAAAAAGGCCACAAAACCAGCTTGCTCACAATCACCATTATAATTATGTAGATAGTCTCCACAGTAGCCAGCACAAAGCCCTGGTTTGCGTGGTACTTAATGAACTTGGATTCGGTGGAATATATCATAGGGATCACCGCAAACCAAAATAGATACGCAAGGCACGCAGTAAACTTCTTGCCTTTTAAATCTTCCTGTTCCGGTGATGGCTGCTTCAGCTCCATGTCTTCCATATTACATCCTCCTTATTTGGGATGTGTAGATTATATTACAAAACCTGGCACAATGCAAGTAGTTTATCGCAAAGGACTCAGATATGTAAATAAAAGAAACCCTCCACTGTTTCAGTGGAGGGTTTGTGTTCGCGTTACCTATCTTCCTGGGGGAGTGATGCGACTGCTGCCGGTGGCAGGAGAAAGGAGCTGAACGAGTGGCAGCGGTCAAAATTTCGTGAGCAAATGCGAACTGAAACTTTTGGGCGCCGCAAC
>JAFZDL010000062.1 GCA_017561205.1 Oscillospiraceae bacterium
CATCCATGGAATGGCCTGCCTTCTCCACATTGTCCGGATTCACAACGATGCCGTAGCACTCGAAGCAGTAGCCGATGGAGACCAGCTTGCCGTTCTCGTCATAGAGGTTGTAGGCGTCGGTGTTCAGCTCGTTGGCGATGGGGGTGCCGGTCAGATCATAGCAGTAGTCGCCCCAGCTCTCGACAGCGGCGGTGTTGCCGACGACGAACAGGGTGGGAGCCTCAGACTTGTCCATCTGAGCGGTCAGGGTCTCGTTGTAGGTACCGGAAGCAGCGGTAACAACCTTAACGGGGACACCGGTCTTCTCGGTGTACAGAGCAGCAACCTTCTGCAGAGCCTCATCGGACTCGGGCTTGAAGTTCAGCCAGTAGACGGAACCTTCAGCAGCAGCCTCGGGTGCAGCTTCAGGTGCGGCTTCAGGTGCGGCTTCGGGAGCAGCTTCAGGTGCGGCTTCGGGAGCAGCTTCAGGAGCCTCTGCCTTGTTGCCGCAAGCGACCAGGCCAACAACCATGACCAGGGCCAGCAGCATTGCAATCAGCTTTTTCATTTTATTTCCTCCTAGTATTTTGAATATATGCTCACGCGGCGATCTCGCCGTAAAAGCCGATCATACATTCTGTTTGACGAAAGCAGAATGCTCAGAAATGAACGCGCTCTTTTCCAAACATGGCTGTTTAAAACACCCAGATATTTTTTGGAAACGTTTTCATTTCTTCCAGGGTTTACTATAGCGCAAACAAAATCACAATTCAACCCAAAGATTGTAACATCACCCAAATTCTGTATTTTACCTAAGTTCATCTACCTGTTTTTGTATATTTTGCCACTATTCATTATTGTAAACGGTTTCTACGTATCTGCAACCCTTTGTTCTGATATCATCCCGCACAAACACACTCTTCAGTTTTTTCTTAAAATATACTACTTCACTATCAATCAATTGGCTCCTGCCATACCACAATAATCTTTCTGATACCTCAGTATTATGAATAAGTGCAACTTATATGGACGCGAAAGGCCATCAAGCAATATATAAATGCCAAATTGGCAAGAAAATGGTTGATTTATTTCCATATGGACATGTGCGATCACTGCGATACCATCTTCGTAGCGACGAGAAAAATACAGCGTTACTGCTGTGATAAATGCCGCCGTAAAGGTGAATAATCCCCCTTAAAGCAAAAAAGAGGTTTCGCACCAAACCGAGATAATCTTATAGCACATAAACGACCGCTGATGCATTTGCACCAGCGGTCTCTTTTATCTATGAAGTTCTGAAATCAAATGTGCGCCGTATTGCAGACCTGCGACAAAGGCTTTGCGCTCATAAGCAGTGCAAAGTCTACAGCAAAGGTTGAACACCGCATTATTATCATCCAACGGCAACGCACCTAGAAGTTCATCCAATTCCTTAAAGCTATCTCTGATCTCCGGTGGATCGGATTCGTGGGACTCTGCGTAGGCTTGGTATAGTTGATCCAAAACGGTCTCACAATCACTGTCACCTGAATCAAAGGGGTGTGTATCTATGTAAGCTTTCAACTGCTGGGCAATCTTATCCATGTCGGCACCTCCTTGCCTTTTGCAATTTGATGAGCAGCTCGTCCACAGCATCGGTGTATCTGCCTTGTTGGATCAATTTGTTGCGGAAATGGAGCAAACCGTAAAACAGAAGCTGATACTCTGCTGAAGACAGAATGACTATTCTCTTGGGTGGTCTCATTCATAAATCAACTCCTTGTACACGATCTTAGAAACACGGCTGCGAATATTGTTCATTCGCTGAACCCAAGCCAATTGATTGTTTGCTTTCAGCGCTTCGGAGACACCTTCTTGCGCTTGCATTTGAATGGTCATCTGTTCAAACATTTCCTCTGCGGATTTATCAACTTCCTCAAGGTGATCCTTTAACTTACCGCTCATCAGCATGGTCATGTACAACACATTCTTGTTCGTACGAAGGTACTGCAATCGCCGCTGGCCCCAAATACCGATAGCCGGACTCTCCGGCGCTTCCACATTGGGAAGCAGATAACCACCCTCCTGGCGATAGGTGCCACCCAGTTTTTCAAATGTTGATTGCATACGCTTTGTCTCCTTTCGTTCTGTCACCATTGTCTTGTAGTCCTACCAGTGAAAAACATCAATTTGATGTTTTTCACTGCTATGTACCACCTTCCGGTTTATCTGCCCTCATTGTATCGACGAAAGTGGTGGCTGACAAATGTGCCACAAACAACAAAAAATCCCCGGTTCTTTTGAACCGGGGATTGATGTCAATATTGAGCACTGCCCTATTCTGTTTTCGTCTTTGCATCGATTGATGTAAGTTTGATGTAAAGATGTAATTTGCAGCAACCGTGTAATCAAAAAAGTCATTGCGGCTCTAGGCTTTTTTTGATTAGCCTTCAGCCAGAGGCTTCATTGTGGGGAACAGAATGACCTCACGGATGGTGTCAGCGCCGGTCAGCAGCATAACTGCACGGTCAACACCGATACCCATACCGCCCGTGGGAGGCATGCCGTATTCCATTGCGTTCAGGAAGTCCTCATCCAGCATTTCGGTCTCATCGTCGCCGCGCTCACGCTGCTCAACCTGCTTCATGAAACGAGCTCTCTGATCGATGGGATCGTTCAGCTCGGAGTAGGCATTTGCCAGCTCGGAGTGGCAGATAAACAGCTCGAA
>JAFZDL010000063.1 GCA_017561205.1 Oscillospiraceae bacterium
ACAGCCTGCCAATGTTTCCAGCTATAGCTTTGACCCGTAGGTGGGACGTAAGCATCCAATAACCCCTTTGTAAGAATTGTTCCCCGGACTTCTTTATGTATCACCATTTGTTGATTCCTCCTTATTGTAATCGCTTAAGCTCTGCTTCTCAAGGTGATTCTACACATTCTGTGTAGAAAAGTCCGTCGAAAACTGTTGTCCCTAATGACAATCACTCGTGAGCGGCAGTCCGATTATTCAGGATGGCAAACTGGTGGGCGCGGTGACCCATGTGCTGGTGAATGACCCGACACGGGGGGTACGGGATTTTTATTGAGAATATGCTGGCCGCGGCAGGATAAACGTAAGACAGGGGTAGAAATGCTCCTGTCTTTTTCTGTAGCTTTGTGATATAATATGGTAAAATTCAGGATAAGGGGGAACAGGTTTTGATTTGTATTGAAAATGAGGACTTGTGTAGACAAATCTATCAGGCTGCTATGGATTCCGGCTTTGATGACTGTGGAATCATTTCACTCGAGGACATGGATGGTTACGTCGTCAATACTATGAACCGTGTGGAGGCAGTGCCGGAGAGTAGCAGCTTTTACCGTGGTGCCATTCAAAGTGCGGCTGGACTGAAGGATAACTATCCCTGGGCAAAGTCCATTGTAGTCTGCATTTCCTGGATTGGAAAATACCGGTTCCCTAAAAAGCTGGAGGGAATGTATTCTAAAGGCTTTTACATATCGAACGACAGCTATGCAGACGCTCCGGGACATATAAGAAAACTCAGCCTCGGAGAATGGTTTGACCGCCAAAACATCCAATGGACCGGCACTCTCAAACCCGGCGGTGGAATTTTTGGCCTTCGTCATGCAGCACAAATGGCAGGACTTGGAATCATTCGCAGGAACAATTTCCTTTACAATGAAACTGGCTCGTGGCTGGAAATCGATGTTTTTCTAATCGATAAAGAATGCCGTTTGTATCAGAAGAAGCAGATCAAGCCCTGTCCGGCCGGATGCAACCGCTGTATGGACGCCTGCCCCACCAAGGCACTCTGTGCTCCCCACACACTAAACCCCAACTACTGCGTATCTTTTATCAACACCTTTGGCAGAGGGATGGTCCCAGAAGGCTTGCAGGAAGAACAGCTTCAGGAATGGATAGTAGGGTGCGAAGTCTGCCAGAATGCCTGCCCCTTTAATAGCAAGCACGATTGGTCTCAGGGCGAGGAATACCCCGGTCTGGAGGAATTGGTAGATGTGATGCAGCCGGAAAACATTCTTTCAGCCAGTAAGGAACAGTTAGAAAACATCTGCCTGCGATCTGCCAATCATCTGAACCAAAGGAATACCGAGGTACTGAAGCTTAATGCAGAGCGGGTAATCCGTAACAGAAAAAAGCAAAACTGTTGTCCCTAATAACAATCACTCGTGAGTGGGTCACCGATCATTCAGGACGGGAAGCTTGTCGGCGCGGTGACCCATGTACTGGTGAACGACCCAACACGGGGGTACGGGATTTTTATTGAGAATATACTGGATGCGGCGGGATAAGTATGAGATCGGAGCGGTCGACGACCGCTCCATCTTCTTGTGTTTTTTATTTTCTGTGTTACAATAATAGAAAAAGGGGGTTGTTGAAATGGCAAGAAGTGGTGAGTTCTTTATTCACGTAAGCGACAC
>JAFZDL010000008.1 GCA_017561205.1 Oscillospiraceae bacterium
ACCTCTAAAACACATTCTCCTCCTATAATCTTGAATATTTACTTCTGAGTTTCCTGTTGCTTTACCCCTGTGTTTTAGAGGTGCCCAAACCGAAATAATCATCTAAAAGGAGCATATGCAGATGCGATTTGGATTTGGTATCGATGTGGGCGGCACCACGGTAAAGCTCGCATTTTTTGATGAAACCGGCATTATGCTGGACAAATGGGAAATTCCCACCAACATAGAAAATAACGGCGAACGGGTTCTGCCGGATATCGCCGATTCAATAAATAATTACTTGCATGCACACGATATTGGAAACGGAAACATCATTGGTATTGGTGTGGGTGTTCCTGGCCCTGTAAATGACGATGGCATTGTCAACAAATGCGTAAATCTGGGCTGGGGGATTAAAGATCTTCATGGCGAACTGTCTGCACTGACCGGCTTTCCGGTGAAGGGCGGAAATGATGCCAATGTTGCAGCTCTGGGCGAATGCTGGAAGGGCAGCGGCGCAGGCTGTAAAAATATGGTCATGGCAACCCTTGGTACCGGCATCGGCGGGGGTGTAGTGCTGGGCGGCAAGATCATCAGCGGCTCCCACGGCGCAGGCGGCGAGATCGGACATATTATTTTGAATCCGGACGAAACCGAAAAATGTGGCTGCGGTAACTATGGCTGTGCAGAACAGTATTGTTCTGCCAACGGCTCTGTACGCTTGGCAAAGCGTTACCTTGCAGCCCATGACGATACAACACCTCTGCGGGATTTGGAGGATCTGCGCTGCAAGGATCTGTTCGATACCGGTAATGCAGGCGACAACGCGGCATTAAAAATTCTGGATCAGTATTATGATCTTCTGGGTAGATTCCTGGCAAACATCTGCTGTACTGTCGATCCTGAAGTGATTGTTCTGGGCGGTGGTGTCAGCAAGGCGGGTCAAAGTCTTGTAGACGGAGCAACAAAGAATTTTCAGAAATATGCCTTCCATGCCTGCCGCACAACGAAAATCGTGTTGGCAACGCTGGGAAATGACGCAGGAGCATACGGTGCCTTCAAGCTGGCGCTGGATGCCTTTGGAACTTGATAGGAGATTACAGATATGTATAAATTATTGGAACTGAATCCCCAGCTGCAGCCCTTTTCCTGGGATATTGATTACCGGATGCAGTTGTACTGGGATACTAAAAATCGATTGATTCCCCATGGTAATACCTTAAATGATTTTGCAAATGCCCACGACTATTTTGGTATCCACCATGTGGATGGAGGTTGGGTTTACCGGGAATGGGCACCCAATGCCTATCAGCTGTATCTGACCGGTGATTTTAACGACTGGAACTGGACCAGTCATCCTATGACAAGACTGGGAGATGGAAACTGGGTGCTGTATCTGCCTGGCGATGATGCCCTGTGGGAAGGCTGTAAGGTCAAAACCATTGTGGATGCCAATATGGAACGAACTGCCCATATCCCCCTGTATGCCCGCCGGGTCATTCAGGAACCCTACAGCATCACATGGTGTGCAGAAGTCGTAGATGACAAAAAGTCCTTCGACTGGACAGATGCAGATTTTAAAGGTGAGAAGTCCCTTTACATTTATGAGGCGCATGTGGGCATGGCCCAAGAGCACGGTCATGTGGGCACCTATCGGGAGTTTGCGGATTACACCCTGCCCAGAATCAAGGAAGC
>JAFZDL010000064.1 GCA_017561205.1 Oscillospiraceae bacterium
GCGCTGGTGCTATCAACATCGTTCCCAACTCCACCGGTGCTGCTAAGGCTATCGGCCTGGTTATCCCCGAGCTGAACGGCAAGCTGATCGGCGCTGCACAGCGTATCCCCACTCCCACCGGTTCTACCACCATTCTGAACGCTGTTGTTGCTAAGGAAGTTACCAAGGAAGAGATCAACGCTGCCATGAAGGCCGCTACCACCGAGTCCTACGGCTACACCGAGGACGAGATCGTTTCCTCCGATATCGTCGGCATGACCTTCGGTTCTCTGTTCGACGCTACCCAGACCATGGTCAACAAGCTGCCCGGCGGCATGACCCAGGTTCAGGTTGTTTCCTGGTACGACAACGAGAACTCCTACGTTTCTCAGATGGTCCGTACCATCAAGCACTTCTCCACCCTGCTGTAATTCTTACAGAACATAATTTAAGCTCCCAGCCTGTTGGCTGGGAGCTTTTTGTTGTGCAACAAACACCGCTGTCATTCTGAGCGAAGGGCGTTAGCCCATAGTCGAAGAATCTTCGCACCACCAATGCTGTGTAGATCCTTCGACTCCCTGCGGTCGCTCAGGATGACAAAATTTTATTTTGTTAGCAGAGCTTTGCGCCGGCGGGGATGGCATCGTCTACCATCAGCAGGTGCAGCTTCTCCTCGCCCTTTTCTGTGTGAACAGCGGAGATCAGCATACCGTCAGACTGCCTGCCCATCATCTTCCGGGGAGGCAGGTTGGTGATGGCAACCAAGGTCTTACCGATCAGCTCCTCGGGCTTGTAGAACTTGGCAATGCCGGAGAGGATCTGCCGGTCAGTGCCGGTGCCATCGTCCAGGGTGAACTGCAGCAGCTTGTCACTCTTCTTAACCGGCTGGCAATCCTTGACCTTCACGGCCCGGAAATCGGACTTGCAGAAGGTGTCGAAATCCACAGCCTCCGTGGCATAGGGCTCAATCTCAATATCACTCTTGGGCTTGGACAGTTCCTCGAGAGCCGCCAGCTCCTTCTCCATATCGATACGGGGGAACAGGGCATCACCGGCAACGGTTTGAGCCTGCACGGGCAGCACACCGAAGTCCTCCAGGCTGTCCCAGTCCATCGTCACACCGCCCAGCCGCTTGGCAATCTCCTCTGCGGTCGCAGGCATAAAGGGAGAAAGCAGACCTGCGCAAATACGGACAGTTTCCAAAAGGTTATACAGAACCTTGGCAAGACGGGGGTGGTTTGCTTCATCCTTAGCCAGCACCCAGGGCGCATTCTCGTCAATATACTTATTGGCCCGGGAAATGACCTTGAACACCTCGGAAAGGGCATTCTGGAAGGCATACTTTTCCATCTGCTCCTCGTACTTATCCCGGAGGGTGCAGACCATTTCCACCAGTTCCTTGTCCATCTCGATGTTGACCTGCTGCTGGGCAGGCAGCTTTTCACCAAAGTACTTCTGGGCCATAGCCACAGTACGGGAAACCAGGTTGCCCAAGTCGTTGGCCAAATCGGTATTGATGGTGGAGATCAGCAGCTCGTTGCTGAAATTGCCATCGCTGCCAAAGGGGAAGGATCGCAGCAGGAAGAAACGCAGAGCATCCACGCCAAAGCGCTGGGCCAGGATATAGGGGTCAACCACATTGCCCTTGGACTTACTCATCTTGCCGCCGTCTAAGAGCAGCCAGCCGTGGCCGTAGACCTTCTTAGGCAGGGGCAGACCCAGGCTCATCAGCATTGCGGGCCAAATGATGGAATGGAAACGGACGATCTCCTTACCCACAAAGTGGACATCGGCGGGCCAGAAGTCCTCAAGACCCTCCTTGGCATCGTTGCAGAAGCCCAGGGCGGTCATATAGTTAAACAGCGCATCGATCCAAACATACACCACGTGACCCTCGTCGAAGTCCACAGGCACACCCCAGGAGAAACTTGTACGGGACACGCACAGGTCCTCCAGGCCGGGCTTGATGAAATTGTTCACCATTTCATGAACGCGGCTGCGAGGCTCTAAGAAATCGGTGTTCTCCAGCAGGTCCTGCACCCGGTCAGCGTACTTGGAAAGCCGGAAGAAATAGGCCTCTTCCTCGGCATCCTGCACTTCCCGGCCGCAGTCAGGGCATTTGCCGTCCACCAGCTGGCTCTCGGTCCAGAAAGATTCGCAGGGCTTGCAGTACTTACCGGTGTACTTGCCCTTGTAAATATCGCCGTTTTCATACATCTTCTTAAAGATCTTCTGAATGGCGGCTACGTGGTAATCGTCGGTGGTGCGGATGAAGCGGTCATTGGAAATATTCATCAGCTTCCACAGATCCAACACACCGCCCTCACCCAAAACGATGTTATCCACATACTCCTGGGGGGTGCAGCCAGCTTCCTTGGCCTTATCCTCGATCTTCTGGCCGTGCTCATCGGTGCCTGTGAGGAAGCACACATTGTATCCCTGCAATCTCTTAAAGCGGGCCATGGCATCGGTTGCCACGGTGCAGTAGGTGTGGCCGATGTGCAGCTTGGCAGAGGGATAGTAAATGGGGGTCGTAATATAGTAATTTCCTTTGCTCATAATGTCCTCCTGATGAGAAATAAATTTAATGTAAAATGCAAAATGCAAAATAGATGTGTCGGCTAAGCCGACGATTTAAATTTTTATCGCCGTAGGCGAAACCTTCACTTTGCACTTTACATTTTTCACTTTGCATTTGTTGCCAAAGGCAACATAAAAAATCGCCCTTGCAGAGCAAGGGCGAAAGTTTTACTTCGCGGTACCACCTTGGTTCGTGCGGAAAATCCGCACCTCAAAACGCAATAACGGGCGTACCCGGGTGGGCCTAAATATCGACGCACCGGCTCCCAGACCATGTTCAGCAGCTTCCTCTGTACCCCTTTCCACCAACCGGGGCTCTCTGACCAGCCTTTGCAGCTTACTCTTCTGTTCGCAGCCTTTCCATATCTTGGGTATTATACCCCATTTTCACAGTTTTTGTCAAGGTTTGTTTTGGGTGGCCACGATATTACTGCCGAACACATCGGAAAGAATCACGTCACCGATGGCAACGGGGCGCTTCACAACAGCCTTGTTGATAAGCTGCATACATTCGGTCATTTTTTCCTTGGGGATGGGCCGGTCGGTCTTCACGGACACCAGGCCGCCATTTTCGCAACGGATGGTGGAAGTGACAGTGCGCTGGGGATTTGTGCATTCATTTTTAGCGTATTCTGCGCCCCGGGGGCAGGTATTGCCCTCTACCTTTACCACTTCCCGGCCATTTAGCTGCACCGTCAGCTGACAGCCCAGAGGGCATACGATACAGGTGAGTTTCTTTTCCATATTACAGCACCTCCAAAGAAACGGTCAGCGACTCTACATTTTCCAAAAGCTCTGCCTTGATGGTCACAGACTCCATCTCGCCGGGGGCGACCTTGGGCCGCTTCCGGGATAAAATCACCTTGTCGCCGGCAGTTACATTGACCCGCACATTCTTATAGACACTCCCCACCCGGAAATAGAGGGTGATATCCTTCTTGACCGTGATGACCTGCGGGACAGTATACCGAACTTTTCCGTCGGTTTTTACGGGGATTTCCACTTTTTTACCAGTGTTTCCCTTAATATAAGCCGCAGCGGCCTTGCCGGCGATCTCCGCCTCTTCGGAAACAAAGTCCACCAAATCGTGGACATGGAGCACATTGCCGCAGGCGAAAACACCGGGAATAGATGTCTGTCTGTCCTGGTCCACCACAGCGCCGTTTGTAATGGGGCTAAGGTCTACCTTTGCCGCCTTGGACAGCTCATTTTCCGGAATCAGACCCACGGACAGCAGCAATGTGTCACAGGGAATGAACTCCCGGGTGGCATCGATGGGCCGGCGGTTTTCGTCCACCTGGGCGATGGTCACACCCTCCAGCCGCTCCTTGCCGTGGATCTGCACCACGGTATGGCTGAGCTTGAGGGGAATGTTAAAATCGTTCAGACACTGCTCAATATTCCGCGCCAAACCGCCGGAATAGGGCATCAGCTCGCAAACCGCGTGGACCTTTGCCCCCTCCAGGGTCATACGGCGGGCCATAATCAGGCCAATATCGCCACTGCCCAAAATCACCACATTCTTGCCGGGGAGATACCCCTTCATATTCACAAACTTCTGGGCTGTGCCGGCGCTGAAAATGCCCGCAGGCCGGCTGCCTGCAATGTTCAATGCGCCCTTGGACCGCTCCCGGCAGCCCATAGCCAAAATAATTGCCTTTGCCTGCAGCTGGAAGATACCCTCCTGGGCATTTGTAGCGGTGATGACTTTATCCTCGGTAATGTCCAAAACCATGGTGTTGCACTTGGTTTCAATGTTCAATTCCCGCACTTTTTGCTCGTATTTCCAGGCATATTCCGGTCCGGTCAACTCTTCGCCGAACTTATGCAGGCCGAATCCGTTGTGGATGCACTGCTGCAAAATGCCGCCTAAGCTCTCGTCCCGCTCCAAGATCAAAATATCACGAACGCCCTGTTCATAAGCCGCAATGGCGGCGCTCATACCGGCAGGACCGCCGCCGATGATAACCAAATCTCTCATTGGGCCATTCCTCCCTTGGTTTTTTCCACATTGATTAGAGACTCACCGCCGCATTTTGTCACATCTTCATAGGCAATGCCCAGTTCTTTTGCCAAAAGCTCGGTGACATAGGGCATACAGAAGCCGCCCTGGCAGCGACCCATTTGGGCGCGGGTACGGCGTTTCACACCGTCTAAGTCGGTTGCGCCGGGATTTCTGCGGATGGCATCCAAAATCTCACCCTCGGTGACACCCTCGCAGCGGCAGATGATTCTGCCGTAGGCGGGATTCTCCCGGATCATAGCATTCTTCTCTTCCAAGGATGCATCCCGGAAGTGGTGAGAAGATACTCTTGTGGCTATATGTGCGGGGTTTTCTACCAGTTCCAAACCCTGTTCTTTCAGCATTTCGGCAATGTACTTGGCAATAGCCGGAGATGCAGACAAACCGGGGGATTCAATACCCGCCGCATTCACAAAACCGGGTGACCGAGAGGTGATGACGAAGTCGCCGGTGTTGCCGACAGCCCGCAGACCGCAGAAAGAGGTGATGGCCTTGCCCGCATGCAGGTTCTCCACATATTCTTTTGCCTTGCTCAAAATCTCGGCAAAGCCGCCCTCAGTGGTGTCCTTGTCTTCCTTGTCTTCTTTGTCCACAGAGGTCGGGCCTAACAGCAAATTGCCGTCCACAGTAGGGCTGACCAAAATGCCCTTGCCCATCTTGGAGGGGGTGCGGAAAATGGTGTTGGAAACCAGACCGCCGCATTCTTTGTCCAGCAGTATGTACTCGCCCTTCCGGGGATGGACGGAGATAGAATCGTCGCCCACCATTTTTGCGATTTCATCGGAGTAAAGGCCGGCGCAGTTCACCACAAACCGGGCTTTTACTTCCCCATTCTCAGAGGAAATCCGATAGCCGCCGTCAATCTTTTCAATAGCGGATACGGGGAAATTCCGCTGCAGCTCCGCACCGTTGTCCATGGCGTTGCCCAAAGCGGCGATGGTCAGGTCATAGGGGCAGACGATGCCTCCGGTAGGGGCATAGAGGGCGCAGGTCACATTGCCGCCAATGTTGGGCTCCAAGGCCCGCACGCCTGTCTGGTCCAAAAACTGCACTTCCACGCCGTTGGCCTTGCCCTTTTCCATCAGCTTTTCGATGCCTTTCCGGTCTTCCTCGTCAAAGCCGATGACCAAAGAGCCGTTGCGCTTGAACTTCACGCCCAAGGTCTTGCAGACCTCCTCCATCATCGCCGCGCCTTCCACATTCAGCCGGGCCTTCAAAGAACCGGGGGCACAGTCATAGCCTGCGTGGACGATGCCGGAATTTGCCCGGCTTGCGCCCATTGCCACATCGTTTTTCTTTTCCAAAAGGATGATTTTCAGCTGGTACTTGGCCAGTTCCCGGGCTACCATTGCGCCCACTACACCAGCACCGATAATCGCTACATCAAACATATTGCCATCTCCTTGACAAAGTATATCCCAATACTTTATAATAAAACAATCAAAAACGATTGTCAATAACTGGCTAAAAAGGGGATAAACAATCAAAAACGCTCAGTTTAATCGGTATATCATTTCTATCGTTGTCATTGCGAGGGCATTTATGCCCGTGGCAATCTCCCGGTAATATCTTTCGATTATCTACATTGTACCAGGAGATTCCCACGTCGCCTTCGGCTCCTCGGAATGACAAACAGTTTCGAGGTGCATTATGCTAAAAGAAGAACGCTATGATAAAATACTGGCCCTTTTAGAGGAGGAGCAATATATCTCCGCCCAGCGGCTGAGCCAAAAGCTTTTCGTGAGTCTGCCCACCATTCGCCGGGATTTGGCGGAGCTGCAGCGGCGGGGTCAAATCGTCCGTAGCCACGGCGGCGCGAAAAAAATCCAGGGTGAACACACCGTTGCCCCTCTTAATTTCCGCAGAACTGTCAACGCTCTCAGCAAGCGTTCTTTGTGCCGGGCAGCGGCGGAGCTGGTGGCAGACAATGACATTATTTTCATCGATTCCTCCACGACTACCTTGCAAATGGCGGACTTTTTGGGTGAGAAAAAGGGCATCACCGTCATCACCAACGGCATTACTTTGGCCACCCTCCTTTCCAAAAAGGGTATCAGGACCTACTGCACCGGCGGTGAGATTTTTGAAAATTCCCTTGCCCACTTCGGCAGCTTTGCGGAGGATTTCATCCGGCGATTCAATATCGACACCCTGTTCTTCTCCTGCCACGGCGTAAACCGACAGGGTATGCTCACCGACCCTTCCCTGCCGGAGACCCAAATTCGCAAGGTGGCCATCCAGCAAAGCAAGAAGACGGTCTTCCTCTGCGATGAGACCAAATTCTCCCTGTCCACGCCCTACAACTTGGTATCCATTGACACCTTAGACTGCGTCATCACCGACACAGAAAAGGTCTACGACTATACCACCGGAAACAATCAAATCATCATTGTATAAAAAATCCCCTGCCACAAGGCAGGGGATTTTGTTTCGCAATTTATGCGCCGAAAATGCTCAGCAGGAAACCTGCGGCAATGGCAGAGCCGATAACACCGGCCACATTGGGGCCCATTGCATGCATGAGCAGGAAGTTGGCAGGATTGGCCTTCTGGCCTTCCTTGTTGGCAACACGGGCAGCCATGGGCACAGCGCTGACACCTGCGGAGCCGATAAGGGGATTGATCTTGCCCTTTGTCAGCTTGCACATCAGCACACCCACCAGCAGGCCGCCGCAGGTGGACAGGATGAATGCCACAACGCCCAGCACCACGATCTTCAAGGTCTCAGCGGTGAGGAAGTTGGAACCAACCATGGTTGCACCCACGGAGATGGACAGCAGAATGGTGACAATGTTCATCAGTGCGTTCTGCATGGTGTCGGACAGACGGTCGGTGACACCGGTCTCCTTTGCCAGGTTGCCCAGCATCAAACAGCCGATCAGCGGAGCGGTATCGGGCAGCAGCAGCGCCACAAACAGAGTAACCGCAACAGGGAACACGATCTTCTCTGCCTTGGAAACCTTCCGGGTCTGCTCCATCTTAATCTTCCGCTGCTCCTTGGTGGTCAGCAGCTTCATAAAGGGCGGCTGGATCAGCGGGATCAGTGCCATATAGGAGTAAGCTGCCACAGCGATAGCGCCCAGCAGTTCGGGAGCTAACTTGGATGTAAGGAAAATAGCGGTAGGGCCGTCAGCGCCACCGATGATACCAATGGATGCGGCCTGGGGGCCACTAAAGCCCAATGCAATTGCGCCCACAAATGCGGCAAACACGCCCATCTGGGCAGCTGCGCCCAGGAGCAGACTCTTGGGATTAGAAAGCAGAGGACCAAAGTCGGTCATTGCGCCCACACCCATAAAAATAAGGCAGGGATAGATACTGGTCTTGACACCGATGTAGAAGAAGTCCAGCAGGCCGCCGCTTTTCATAATCTCGCCGTAGCCGATTTCCTTGTTCATAAATGCGGTCCACAGCTCCTGGTGGTACATATTTGCCATAGGCAAATTGGTGAGGATACAGCCAAATGCAATACCGCACAACAGCAGAGGCTCGAACTTCTTCACGATGGCTAAGTACAAAAGCACACAGCCAATGAGGAGCATCACATAATTCTGCCAGGTTGCGGCGGCAAAGCCGGATTTTTCCCACAGGTTCAGCAAAATTTCACCGATATTCATTCTGCCACCTCCTTAATAGAGAGAAAGCGCAGCTCGTTGATGGGCTTGCCCATCTTGTCCGCCACGATGGCCATAACCATAGCCGCTGTCTTAGGCTCTACATTGTAAAGCTTCAGCTGACCGGCAGCGCCGGGGGCAGTGGGGGCGTCCACAACAGGGGCAGGTGTTTCTTCCTGCTTTGCGGAAGCGGGAGCGGCGTCTTTCTTAGCAATAGCCATAAAGAACTTGCCAAGGATGATCGTCAGTACCATTAAAAGGATCAGGCCGACAAAAACCATTGCATAGCCAAGCAGCGCCAAAATGCCGCCCTGACCAAGTGTAATGTTTTCCATAGGAAAACCTCCTTCGAGGTAAAATGCGGGGGCATTGACCGGTGGGTCAATGCCCCGGAATAAATACGAATTTCTTTCTCCGTCATTCCGAGACCAGTGCACGCACTGGTCTCGGAATGACGTGGTGTTTTGTTAGGCTTACTTAGAGAACAGCCAGTTGATGAGCATAGTGGTGAGGATAATCAGACCGATAACCACGAAGATCACCAGCATACCAACGCCCATGCGGGGCAGCTGCTCAACAAAGCCCATAGGGTTAAACATAATATTCATAGCTTAACCTCCGAACATACTCAGGATAATGCCGCCGGCAATAACGGAAGCGATCTGGCCGGAAACATTCACGCCGATGGAGTGCATCAGCAGGAAGTTCTGCGGGTCTTCTTCCAGGCCCATCTTATGGACAATACGGCCGGACATGGGGAATGCGGAAATACCCGCAGCGCCGATCATAGGATTGATCTTCTTCTTGGAGAAGACATTGATCAGCTTGGCAAACAGCACGCCGCCGGCGGTGTCCACGATGAATGCGATCAGACCCAGGCCCATAATCAGCAGGGTATCCACCTGCAGGAACTTGTCCGCAACCATATTGAAAGCCACGGAGATGCCCAGGAAGATGGTAATGAGGTTAGCCAGCACATTCTGCGCGGTCTGGGACAGGCTCTCCAGCACACCGCACTCGCGAATCAGGTTACCGAACATCAAGAAACCGATCAGCGCCGTTGCATCGGGAACGATGGCAGAGGCAACCACGGTGATGATGATGGGGAACATAATGCGGGTGGTCTTAGAAACAGACTTCTGCTCGTAGGGCATCTTGATCTGACGCTCTTTCTTGGTGGTCAGAGCCTTGATGACCGGGGGCTGGATAACAGGCACCAGAGCCATATAAGAGTAGGCAGCCACGGTAATAGCGCCCACATAGTTAGAACCCAGCGTATTGGCAACAGCAATGGAGGTAGGGCCGTCAGCAGCGCCGATAATGGCGATGGAAGCGGCGTCCTTAGCCTCGGGGAAGAAGATGCTTGCCATGGACAGGGTAAAGAAGATACCGAACTGGGCAGCAGCGCCGAACAGCATCAGCTTGGGGTTGGTCAGCAGGGGGCCAAAGTCGATCATAGCACCGATGCCGATGAACAGCAGCAGAGGGAACAGCTCGTTGGCGATACCTGCGTTATACAGCTCCTGGATAGGGCCAACCAAAGCGGTAGAGCCGGGAATGTTCACCAAAATAGTGCCCAGACCCATAGGCAGCAGCAGCGATGGCTCCATCTCCTTCTTGATGGCCAGGAAAATCAGCAGGCAGCCCAGCAGGATCATCACGATGTCCTGCCACTGGAATTTCAGCAGATTTTCATACAAAATTTCCATAGCGCCCTCCTCTTGGCTTAGCCAATGACAACCAGAGGATCACCGGAGGAAACGGAAGCACCCTTGGAGGTGACGACCTGGGTAATGGTACCGGCCTTGGGGGCCATGATCTCGTTCTCCATCTTCATAGCTTCCAGCACGCACAGCACATCGCCTTCCTTAACAGCCTGGCCGGCGGTGACATTCACCTTCAGCACGGTGCCGGGCATGGGAGCGGTGACAGCTTCGCCTGCGCCGGTAACGGCGGGGGCAGCGGCGGGAGCGGGTGCAGCTGCAGGTGCAGCAGCGGGAGCAGCGGCTACAGGAGCGGCAGCTACGGGTGCAGGAGCAATTGCTTCATATTCGTCCAGCAACATTGCCTTGCCGGCTTCGACCTCCACCTCATAGGTGCGGCCGTTAAGAGTTACTTTATACTTCATTTTATTCTACCTCCTTGATGGATACAAAACGCAATTCGTTGATAGGCTTTTGCAGTTTGTCAGCCACGATGGCCATAGCCATAGCGGCGGTCTTGGGCTCAACATTGTGCAGCTTCAGCTTGCCGGCGGAGCCGGGTGCCTTGGGGGCTTCCGCTACAGGAGCGGGAGCTTCCTCTACTACAGCGGGAGCAGCCTCCTTCTTGGTGGCTCTGCGGATCACAGCGATCAGCACCACCAGCACCAGCAGGCCAACCAGAGCCAAAGTCAGGATATTATCCAGCTGGGTGGGCTCGGGACGGGTCACTGCAGCAGCGGCAGATAAGAAAAACATATCTGTTCCTCCTTATGCCTCGACGATGGTGTAGGTCACTTCGTTTTCTTCCTTAGCCTTGCGCTCCTCGAAGAACTTCTCGGCCAGAGAGGGGAATGCAATGTAGCTCAGCACATCCTCGTCGCACTTGGCAATACCTTCCAGCTTCTTGCGGGTGTCCTCCACGATGGGAGCCAGGGTGTCGGCAAAGCGGCCTTCCAGCTCCTTCTCGTCACCCAAAATCTTAGCCTTAATCTCGGCATTGATGGGAGCAGGAGTAGTGCCGTATTCGCCACGGCAGTAAGCCTTGATTTCCTTGGAAACAGTCTTGTAGCGCTCGCCGTCCAGCACGTTACGGACAGCCTGCACACCGACCATCTGAGAGGTGGGGGTGACCAGGGGAGGATAACCCAGGTCAGCGCGAACCTTGGGAGTCTCGGCCAGAGCCTCTTCGAATCTGTCCAGAGCATTCATCTGCTTCAGCTGGCTCATCAGGTTAGACAGCATACCGCCGGGAACCTGGTAGGTCAGGCACTGGGTATCGGTAGCCATAGCCTTGGGCATCAGAGTGCCGTCAGCAAC
>JAFZDL010000009.1 GCA_017561205.1 Oscillospiraceae bacterium
AGAGCGAGTCTGCAAATAATAAAGTAGGTGAAAAAGAAATGAAAGCTGTTATCGTGACCGGTGGCAAGCAGTATACCGTGGCTGAGGGCGATGTTCTGTACATCGAGAAGCTGGAGGTTGAAGCTGAGGCTACCGTGAAGTTCGACAAGGTCCTGGCTATCCTGGACGGCGAGAACTCCAAGATCGGCGCTCCCGTTGTGGAGGGCGCAACCGTTGAGGCTAAGGCCATCAAGAACGGTAAGGCCAAGAAGATCACTGTCTTCAAGTACAAGGCCAAGAAGAACGAGAAGAAGAAGCAGGGCCATCGTCAGCCCTACACCAAGGTGGAAATCACCAAGATCGCACTGTAATTATGACAAAATGCGAGTTTTTTACCGAGGAAGACAGAATCACAGGATTCTCTATCTCGGGTCATAGCGGATATGCTGAAGCAGGCAAAGATATTGTCTGTGCTGCAATCTCCGCAATCGTGACCATGGCTGAAGCCACTATCAATGATGTGTGCGGCGCAAAGGCCAAGGTCCGGGTCAAGGAAGAAGATGCGCGCATCACCCTGACCCTCCCCGCCGCTTGCGATGAGGAAGAAAGCGTCCAGGCTGTTTTGGCCGGTATGCTGCTGACTCTGTGCAATATGCGGGATGAATATCCGGATTTTATCGAAGTTTTGGAGGTGTAATACTATGCTGAAGATTGGTATTCAGTACTTTGCTCACCATAAGGGCGGTGGTTCTACTAAGAACGGCCGTGATTCTGAGGCAAAGCGCCTGGGCGTAAAGCGTGCTGACGGTCAGTTCGTTCTGGCTGGCAACATCCTGGTTCGCCAGAGAGGCACCCATATCCACCCCGGTGTCAATGTGGGCATCGGCAGTGATGATACCCTGTTCGCTTTGGTTGACGGCACTGTCCGTTTCGAGCGCAAGGGCAAGGATCGCCGGCAGTGCTCCGTGTACGCTGCTGAGCAGTAATGGGAATTAAGGGCTGCTGCGCATCTGCGGCAGCCCTTTTCTTGTACTTCCAGAAGGGAGGAACTTTTATGGAAATGTTTGTAGATAAAGTGCGAATCACCGTCTGCGGCGGACGTGGCGGCGACGGTGCGGTGGCCTTTCACCGTGAAAAATATGTGGCAGCTGGCGGCCCGGATGGCGGCGATGGCGGTCACGGCGGCAGCGTGATCCTGCGGGTGAACGATAACCTGTCCACCTTGCTGGATTTTCGCTATAAGCGCAAGTATGCTGCCCAGTCCGGTCAGAACGGCCAGGGTCGTAATATGAGCGGCAAGCGGGGCGAGCCCTTGATCATCCAAGTGCCCCGGGGCACTGTGGTACGGGATGCAGAGAGTGGCGCTGTGATCGTAGATATGTCCACCGGCGAAGATTTTATTCTTGCCAAGGGCGGCCGCGGTGGCTGGGGTAACGGCCATTACGCAACCCCCACCCGGCAGGTTCCCCGGTTCGCTAAGGCGGGTCTGCCCGGCCAGGAGCGGGATGTGATTTTGGAGCTGAAGCTGTTGGCAGATGTGGGCCTTGTGGGCTTCCCCAATGTGGGTAAATCCACGCTGCTGTCCGTCACTTCCAATGCCCGCCCCAAGATCGCCAATTACCATTTTACTACCCTGTACCCCAATTTGGGCGTGATCTATGTGGACGAGGGCGTGTCCTTTGTTATGGCGGATATCCCCGGCATTATCGAGGGCGCGGCTGACGGCGCAGGTCTGGGCCACGACTTCCTGCGGCATATCGACCGCTGCCGGCTGCTTGTTCACGTTGTAGACGTGTCCGGCTGCGAGGACAGAGATCCTGTGGAGGATTTCGATGCCATCTGCGAGGAACTGGCCAATTACTCCGTAGACCTTTCTAACCGGCCTATGATCGTGGCGGCCAATAAGTGCGACCTGCTTATGCCCGAATCCGACAATTTGGAGCGGCTGCGTAAGCACGTGGAGGCCGCGGGCTGTGAGCTGTATGAGATTTCCGCCGGTACTACCCAGGGCACTCGGAATCTGATGCGGGTAGTGGCAGAAAAGCTCCGCACTTTGCCTCCTGTGACTATTTACGAACCGGAGTATGTGGAGGTTATCGAAGCTGCCGGCGATCCCAAGGAATTGGAGATCGAGCATTATGGCAGCACCTGGCTGATTACCGGCACTTGGCTGGAGCGGCTGATTATGAACATCAATTTCGACGATTACGAATCCCGGAACTATTTCGATGTGCAGCTGCGTAAATGCGGTCTGTTCAAGCGTTTGGAGGATATGGGTATCCAGGACGGCGACACCGTAGACATCTACGATTTTCAGTTTGAATATCAGAGATAAAAGGAAGCAACCTTAAAAGAAGAACGATTTTCTATACGAGATAATATAAAAACCCCTGACGCAGACAGATATCTGCGTCAGGGGTTTTTATATTTAAATTTGTTCAACGGAGGTCATAGCACCGGAATTTCTAATGTTTCGCTATATATTCACCGGCAGGAATGTATTCGTCACCGGTATCGAATAAGTATCTAGATATATCCATCTTATTCTTCAATCATATAACCGGTAATCCAAAAATTTCCGTTTTTTGGCGGATTAATCAGCATTTCAGACGCTGTAATATCGTCGGAAATGAAACCGCCAACCCACACATTATAAGTATCTGTTTGTAAGTCAATAGGAATTCCATTTGTGTCTGTTATTGAAAATTGTATTCCTTCATGGCTAAAGTAAGGAATGGCTATTTTCCCGGGTGTTGCGGATGTTGCAATTGGGATGATATCTTCTGCATCAGAATACTCGGCCATATTCGGGTAAATTGCATTGATTTCCACATTGATCCGCCCTGTTGCTGCGTTGTAAGTTGGATTTTTTATTCCATTTGCACTTGCAATAGAAAGAATTCCGTCTTTAGAAGTAAGCATCGCGCCATACATTTTCGTTCTATTAAAGTGAATCGTGCTACTGGTTAGACCTACGGATGCACCCGCGGAAATACCATACTTTACCATCGTTTCATCCGGTGTAATACAAAGCGCACCAACTTTTGTTGCTTCAGCTGTATGGTATATTTTTAAATCATTACCGCTGATTTCAATACCAGTTACATTTATAGGATTATGACCTTTGTCATTTATGATAATCCAACCATTTGCAGTCGGGCGGATCGCACAGGCAATCGGTATAATTTTTTGTGTGTCCGCGTTATGAATATAATCAAACCCATTTGTAGCGTCCACCCCAGTGTTGCCTTTGTCTCTGCTGCACGCCGCCAGTGACAGCGCCATAACCAGTGCCAGAATCAGCACCATCAATAGAACAAATAGTTTCTTCATTTTACTGTCTCTTTCTCTGTTTTGTGAATATAATATTCATAATAAGAATATTATATTCACATAAAATATTACTGTCAAGACTAAAATATGAAATAATTGAATATATCATAAAGGAGGTCTTGCATGAAGAACATCAAACTGATTCGCGTAACAAAGGATTACACCCAGTTGAAGGTTCAGATGGACACCGGCATCAGCCAAAGTACTCTGTCCAAATACGAATCCGGCGATATGGTCCCTACTACGGATAATTTGATCATCCTAGCCCAGTACTACAAGACCAGCCTGGACTTTTTAATGGACTTGACTGATGAACGCAAACCCTACCCTCCCAAAAGAGAAGATACTTAAAACGCCCCCTCAATGAGGGGGTGTTGTTCGTTGTCATTGCGAACCAGTGACCGATGTCACTGGTGTGGCAATCTCAAGAATGATACGTGTTTTTGGAGATTCCCACGCCAGTGTGCGCACTGGCTCGGAATGACAATAAGGATGAATACCATTGTTCAGCTGAGGGGGTATGTTTTTTCAATATTTTTTTATCGAATGCTTGCTTTGCGGTGCTTTTTGGTGTATACTATACAAATAAATTTATTAGAATGCGAGTTTTGTTATGGAGTTTAAGGTTTTGGCAGTGGGCGATGTGGTTGGCGGTCCGGGTATGGACCGGGTGTGCAAGAGCCTGCGTTGGATGAAGAAAAAGACAGGTGCGAATTTTGTGGTGGTCAACGGCGAGAATGCCAGCGTAGTGGGCATTACCCCCAACCAGGCAGAGGACATTTTGGATGCTGGCGCTGATGTGATCACCATGGGTAACCATACCTATGCCAAGCGGGAGATCGCTCAGTATATGGAGGATTCCTCCCGAATCCTGCGCCCCGCTAATTATGCTCCCCAGGCTCCCGGCCGAGGGTATGGCATTTATGAAACATCCATCGGCCCGGTGGCGGTTATTGACCTACAGGGTCGGGTGAATATGGATTACACCCCGGACAATCCCTTTTTGGAGATCGAAAAGATTTTGAAAGAAATTGATACCAAAATCATCTTGGTAGAGCTCCACGCAGAGGCTACCTCTGAAAAGCTGGCTATGGGCTATATGCTGGACGGACGGGTCAGCGCCCTTTGGGGCACCCATACCCATGTGCCTACAGCCGATGCCCAGGTGCTTCCCCAGGGAACAGGCTATGTGACCGACCTGGGTATGACCGGCCCGAAAATTTCCGTGTTGGGCATTCAGCCGAACCTGTCTATCGCCAAATTCCGTGGGGATTTGCCGGAGCGTTACCGCTGGGCAAACGGCCCTACCAAAATGGAAGCGGTCCTATTTACCATTGACAGCCAAACCGGCCTGTGCCGCAAGGCAGAAAGGGTGGATTACTATGAAGATTCTGCACACGGCTGATTGGCATTTGGATGCCCCGCTGGTGGGTCACGGCCCAGCGTTGCGGAAAGCCTTAGAGGCTGTGCCGGGAAAGATTTTTGAGATTTGCCGCAACGAGCAGTGCGATGCGGTTTTGATTGCCGGCGACTTGTTTGACGGCGCTTATAGCCCCCGGGGTTATCAGATTGCTTATGATGTACTGAAGGCTATGTCCGTGCCGGTGTTTATCACCCCGGGTAACCATGATTATTGCGACAGTGCCAGCGCCTGGCTGAAGGAAATGTGGCCGGAGAATGTCCACATCTTCAAATCCTCCCGGATCGAATCCGTGGCAGTGCCCCAGCTTGACCTGCGGGTCTACGGCGCAGGCTTTGAGAGTATGGATTGTGACGCTTTGTTGCAGGGCTTTTCTGCCCAGTGTCCGGAGAAATTTGCCGTGGGTATCTTCCACGGCGATCCCACCCAGGCGGGCTCTCCCTACAATCCCATCAGTAAAGCCCAGGTGCAGGAAAGTCGCCTTGACTATTTGGCATTAGGTCATATCCACAAGGCAGACAGCTTCCGCGCCGGCAAGACCCTTTGTGCCTGGCCTGGCTGCCCTATGGGCAAGGGCTATGACGAGCCGGGGGAGAAGGGCGTGTATATCGTTACCTTGGAAGATACCGTTTCCGTGAAGTTTGTGCCCCTGGATACACCCCGTTTTTACGATTTGGAGGCAAAGCCCGAGGAGCTTTCCCGTGTTCTGCCCCCGGTATATAGCGAAGATCACTATCGTGTAACTTTGGTAGGTGCTTGCGATACTCCCAATCTTACTGCCTTGCAGGTGGAATATGCCCACTTGCCCAATCTGACCCTCCGGGATAAGACCACCCGGCCGGCAGATATTTGGGGTAGCCTAGGTGAGGATAGCTTTGAGGGCGTGTATTTTGGCCTGCTGAAACAAGCCCTTGACAATGCTCCTGAGGAGGAGAAACAGGAGATTTTGCTGGCAGCAAAGCTCTCCCGGAGCCTTTTGGAAGGTGAGGAGGTGGTATTGCCGTGAAAATTCTTTCTATGACAGCCACCTTTGGCAAACTGTCCCGGCAGACGCTCACCTTTGAACCGGGCATGAATCTGATAGAAGCCCCCAACGAGTGGGGCAAGAGTACCTGGTGCGCCTTTATTATGGCGATGCTGTACGGCGTTGACACTGCAGCCCGCTCCAAAACCGGTGTACTGGCTGATAAAGAGCATTATGCCCCCTGGTCCGGTGAGCCTATGTCCGGCAGAATGGATATTCTGTGGCAAGGCCGGGAGATCACCATCGAGCGGCAGAATAAGGGCCGTGTTCCCATGGGCGATGTGAAAGCCTACGAGACCCATACGGGCATTCCTGTACCGGAGCTGAGCGTTGTTGCTCCCGGACAGGTGATGTTGGGCGTGGAGCGGTCCGTGTTTGCCCGTTCCGGATTCCTGCGCCAGTCGGAAATGCCTGTGACCGAGGACGAATCCTTGCGCAGACGGCTCAATGAACTGGTGACCACCGCCGACGAAAGCGGCGCATCCGACGACCTGGCGCAAAAACTGAAGGATCTGAAGAACCGTTGCCGCTTCAATAAAAAAGGCCTGCTCCCCGAGCAGGAAGCAAAGCTTGCCGACCTGGAAGAAAAGCTGCAGCAGCTTGCGGCGTTGCAGCAGCAAGTAGCTGCTATTGAACAGAGAATGCAGCAAAATGAGGCAACAGCAGAGGTTTGGGAAAACCATAAGCAAGCCTTGGAATATGCAGAATATCTCCAGTATGCCGAGAAATTGACAGCCGCCCGACAGAACCGGGATGCTGCCGCCCAGGCCCTTGCCCGGGCCCAGGAGGATTGCGCAGGCATTCCTGCCCCGGAAAAGCTGCAACAAGATTTGACCCAGGTGCAGCAGCTTCGAAAGATCCGGGAAGAATTGCACACCCAATCTGCGCCTGCTATGCCCCAAATGCCGGAAGTGGCCGAACCCTTCCGGGGGAAGGATCCGGAAAAAACTGTGCAGGATGCTATCCTTGACCGAAAGGTACTTTCCCAGTTGGAAAACGATCTAAAAAAGCCGGTACCTTATATTGCAGGAGGTATTTGCGCGGCGTTGGGTATTGCAATGCTGTTTTTTGTGCCCATTGCAGGTGGCGTGCTGTTGGCGTTGGCGGCTGTGCTGTTTTTCTGTGGCGTAAGAAAGCAGAAAAAACTGAAAGCCCAAATTGGCCAGTTAACAGAACGCTATCATGGTATTCCTGCAGACCGTTGGGAAGAGAAAGCTGCAGAATATGCCAAGACCCAACGGGAATATGAAAAAGAACTGGCACATTACCGGCAGACTTTGGAAAAAATCAACAGCCGGCTGGAAGAAAATGACCGGGCGATCCAGGAATTGACCGGTGGCGAAAGTCTTACCCAGTTTGAAGAAAATTGCCGTATGGGGCAGCAGAAGCACAGCACTCTTGCCCAAAAGGAGACACTTGCAAGGCAGGCCGAGGATGTGCTGCAGGCACTGTCCGGCGCAGGCAAAACTGTGGAAGCACCTAAATTCCCCGATACGCTAACTTGCTCACTGGAGGAAACGACCCGAATCATAGCCCAAACGACCGCAGAACAGCATAGCCTGCAGAAAAGCTTGGGCCAGTGCCAGGGCCAGATGGAAACCTTGGGTCAGGCAGAGCAGCTGGAGCAGGAAAAAGCAAAAGTCCAGGCTCGCATTGCTAACTTAGAACTGCATTACCGGGCTTTGGTTCGTGCCCAGGAAACCCTGGTACAAGCCACCCAGGAATTGCAGCGGCGGTTCGCGCCCCGCATCTCTCAGAGAGCGCAGAGCCTGTTTGGACGGCTGACCGGTCAGCGGTATAACAGGTTAAATCTTTTGCAGGATCTGTCTGTAGAGGCGGGCGCAGAGGGCGAGAACACCCTGCGCAGCACTCTGTGGCGCAGCGACGGCACAGTGGATCAGCTGTATCTGGCTTTGCGCTTGGCAGTGGCTGAAGAGCTGACTCCGGATGCGCCTATTATTTTGGACGATGCCCTGGTCCGCTTTGACGATAACCGTATGCGGGCTGCCTTGGAAATTCTCTGGGAGGCGGCAGATAAAAAACAGGTGATCCTCTTTACCTGCCAAAGCCGGGAACGAAATGTGGAGGGAACAAAATGAAACCCATTGCAACGAAGAATGCCCCTGGCGCCATTGGCCCCTATTCTCAAGGATATTATGTAAACGGATTTGTGTATACATCCGGTCAGATTCCGGTAGATCCCCAAACCGGTGAGATCCCCGAGGGAATCGTTGCACAGACCCACCAAAGCTGCAAAAATATCGGCGCAATTTTACAGGCTGCCGGGGTGGACTTCGCAAAAGTGTTCAAAACCACCTGCTTTTTGGCAGATATGGACGATTTTGCAGCGTTTAATCAGGTGTATGAGCAGTATTTTATTTCAAAACCGGCCCGCAGCTGCGTGGCGGTAAAGAGTCTGCCCAAGGGCGTTCTGTGTGAAATAGAAGCTATAGCAACGGAATGATTCCCAAAATGAAACATAAAGATGTAATGAGGTGGAAATTATGGAACTTAGAGAAGTGACATATTTGGCAGTGGCCGTGCGAATCGTGGCGGCAATACTGATTGGCGGCCTGCTGGGCCTGGAGCGGGGCATGAAGAACCGCCCTGCGGGCCTGCGGACTTATATGCTGGTGTGCGTAGGTTCTTGTCTTATTATGTTAACAAACCAGTACATATATCAAGTATTCAAGACCGGTGACCCGGTGCGTATGGGCGCCCAGGTGGTCAGCGGCATCGGCTTTTTGGGTGCAGGTACCATTGTGGTGACCCGCCGGAATCAGATCAAGGGTCTGACCACCGCTGCCGGTCTTTGGACGGCGGCTGGCGTAGGCCTGGCTTTGGGCATCGGTTTTTATGAAGCAGCTCTGGTGGGCGGCTTTGCAATGTTTTTTGTGATTACCATACTGCAGCGGATGGATAACAATATGCACCGCAAGAGCCGCCAGATGGAAGTGTATATCGAACTGTCCCACGAGGTGGCATTGGGGGATTTCCTCAGGGCAGTCCGGGATAAGGAACTGGAGATCTACAATGTCCAGCGAGAGCAGGAATCTGACAGCGATGCAGGCAACCGGGCCTATATCGCAACGGTGAAATCCAAGAAACGCAGCAACCACTTGGAGGTGCTGGAGCAGGTGCAATCCGTACCCGGCGTAGCTTACTTGGAAGAACTGTAAAAAGCATAAAAAGCACGTCATTGCGAGGAGCGCAGCGACGTGGCAATCTCAAGTACGAACTTTGTTCCCGGAGATTCCCACGCCTGCTGACGCAGGCTCGGAATGACGTGTTTTATTTATCCGATTTTTGCTTTTAAGGTATCGTAAATTGCCTTTGTGGCGGCTTTGTCGATGCCATTGATTACCAAAATCTTGCCTTCCACATCCAACACCACACAAGGCTTACTGCCGGTATAGGTGTAACGGGTGTAGTTGCCGAATTCCTCGTTTTGGAAGATGCCTACTAACAGCCTTGCGCTGCCTATACCATTGGTGCGGGAGCCGGGTACGCCATCCTCCCGATATTCGATGCTTGTGATGGCATCATACTCCACCGTCAAATCGGACCAGAAATTTGCTTCGATGGTAAATGCGGTTTCTGTATAGCTGACCTCTATATTGCCGGTGAGCATAATCACTGCTATAAGAACCAAAACAATGGGAACTGTCACCAAAGAGATGATCTTGGCGGCCTTGGTGTTGAGACAGGGAAGCGGATCGACCTCATAGCTGCCGGCTTTGACCTGTTTTTTGTAATAGACATAGGAATAGATGACAGGAACAAAAACCTGTACCACCAGGGCGATACCACCGGCCCAAAGGGCAATGGCGGTGGGCAAGAACATACAAGCAAGCAGGAAGAATCCACCGATTACATAAACCTTGCCGCCAAAACGGTGTGTAGCATACCAGTTTTCCTCATTTTGGAGGGCCCACTTGACCTTGATGCCGGCAGAGATATTGCGCTTGGCCTTGGGCAAATAGTTACCGATGACAATGAACAAAATGCCCAACAGCGGGAACACAAAAAATACCGGATTGATTTCCTTACCGTAAGCAACTGCATAGATAGTGCCGTTTGCAGCCAGAGATATAATAGGAATGATCCAAAGCACGATGCCGAGCAACTTGGGATTCTGGTCGTTGCCGCCGGGGAGTTTGATAGAAGCCAAAAAGCAAAGCCAGTGGAAAGCCAGCAGAATGAGCGGCAGAATAAAAATAGTAGCGCCCTTGGTCATCCAGCCGTTAGCCTGGCCATCTGCGCCCCAGTGGGTAGTCAGTTCTTCAGGGAGCTTATCCCAAAAGACAAGACCAAAAACGATAGGCAGCAGGATGACAATGGAGGAAAACAGCAGGTTCCATTTATTCTTCTTAATCATTTTCTTGATCTCCTTTCAAATCTTTGACCCAAAGCAGCATTTCTTCCAGCACGGAAGCGTTCAATTCATAGAAAATGAATTGACCCTCCCGGGTGTCCCGCACCAGATCCGCCTCTTTCAGAACGGAAAGATGCCGGGAAATGGATGCCCCTGTTACGGAGAAATGCTCGGTAATCTCACCGGCGGACATTCTGCTTATCTTTAGCATATTGAGAATCTCCCGGCGGATGGGATCAGCCAGGGCCTTTAGTGTTTGTTGCAGTCCCATTACATAACCTCCTTTTAACATTTAACCTAATTGTTAAATATAGTATATACAAAAAATGTTACTTTGTCAATAGAAAAATCCCATCTGATGAAAATCAGATGGGATTTTATTATTTATGCTTGGTTTTCTTTTTGGGCAGGAACAGGAATGCCGCCGCAATACCCAATCCCGCAAAGGTCAGGATCACAGGCAGGGAAGAGGGATCTTCCTCAGCTTCACCGCTGTCACCGCCGCTGATCCGCACCTCCATAAACAGGTTATCCATCAACCGGTTTACTTCCGGAGGCAGGAACAGATAGCTGGTGCCCTTTTCCAAAATGGAATCCTCGGGATAAATGACCTCGCTTTCAGCCAGATATTCATCCATATGATCTCTTGCGCCCTCGATAGGAGAGGCGTAGCAGATATAGTCCATATTGGCACCGGAAATTTCCGGCTCGCAGAGGAAATTGATGAGCAGCTCTGCCTCTTTTTGATTTTCACTGCACTTGGGAATGCACATCGCATCGATGAACAGATTGAAGCCCTGCTCCTTCGGCAGATAGAACTGTAGATTCTCGTTGGCATCCATCATCATCATGCAGTCGCCAGCATAGTAGGGGGCGATCCAGGCGTTTTCATCTTCCATAGCGCCGTAGATCTGATCCATTACATATTGCCGCACCAGAGGATTCTGCTCAGCCAGCTTGTTTGCTGCTTGCTGGAGTTCTTTTTTGTCGGTTGTGTTAATGCTGATGCCTTCCAAGAACTGGGCAATACCAAAGGCATCCCGGGAGTTGTCAAACATCAGAATTTTGCCGGCATACTTCTCATTCCATAGCAGTTCCCAGCCGGTCACATCGGCTTCGTCTACAAACTTGGTGTTGTAGATAATACCTACAGTGCCCCAGGTGTAGGGAACGGAGTAGGCATTGTTTGGATCATAAGCAGTGTTCTTAAACTGTTCCTGAACATACTTGTAGTTGGGAATATTGTCAAAATTCAGAGGATTCAGCATATCCTCATCGATCAGCCGGGCGATCATATAGTCCGAGGGGATGATGAGGTCTACCGTCACACCGCCGCCGGCCAGCTTGGCATAGAGAGATTCGTTGGACTCATAGGTGGTGTAGTTTACATCGATGTGAGGATATTTTTCCTCAAAAGCAGCAATGATGTCCATGGTTTCGTCGCTGCCGTCAGCGATATTCTGCCCCCAGTTCATCACATTCAAGGTGACCTTATCCTGCCGGGTGGAGAAAATCAGCCAGCCAACGCCGAAGAAGATGGCTACGGCGCAGAAACCGGCGCATACTCGGCGGAAGATCCGGCCGAATTTGGTGATTTCCCGCTTTGTGGCCTTTTTCCGATCAGAACGGATCTGCAGCAGATTCATACCAACCATCAGCACGAAAATCAGCAGAAACAGCAGGGTAAACATTGCGTAGACCCGGGGCTGCATGGGCTTTTTGGTGTAGGAATAGATCTCAATGGGCAGGGTGAGAAAACCCGAGCCGGTGACAAAATAGCTGATCACGAAATCGTCAAGGCTCATGGTAAAGGCCATAACAGCGCCGGAGATAATGCCGGGCATAATCTCGTGGAGGGTGACCTTAAAGAAAGATTCCACCGGGGTGCAGCCCAAATCCATAGCCGCATCCTGTAAAGCGGGATCCATCTGCTTCAGCTTGGGCATCACGTTCAAAATCACATAAGGCAGATTGAAGGTGATGTGGGCGATAAGCAGCGTCCAGAAGTTCAAACTTTCCTTTTGGTGCAGCATGGTTGTGCCGATAAACACGAACAGCAGCGACAGGGAAATACCGGTCACGATGTCCGGGTTGGTCATGGGAATGTTGGTCAGGCTCATCACAGTCTTGCGCATACGGGGCTTCAGATTGTGAATGCCCACAGCGGCAAAAGTGCCAAAGCCGGTGGCAATGGCGGTGGATAAAATGGAGATGAGCAGGGAGTTACCCAGCAGGCCCAAAAGGTCCTTGTCCTGAAACAGGTCTTTGTAATTTTCGATGGTGAAGCTTTCAAAGACTGTCAAATTCTTGCCCGTGTTGAAGGATGCCACGATCAGCACCATCATAGGCAGGTACAGGAAAGCAAAAATCAGAATCGTGAGGATTCGGTTGGTTTTCTTCATACTACCACACCGCCTTCCTCGTCTTCACCGCCGAAGCGATTCATAATGCCGGTGCAAACCAGCACCATCAGCATCAGCAGCAGGCTCAGCGCAGCGCCCAAGTTGGGATTGTTACTGGTTTTGAATTGCTTTTCGATGATATCACCGATAAGCATAGTTTCCGCGCCACCCAGCTTTTGGGAGATATAGAAGGTGGAAACAGCGGGGACAAATACCATGGTGATACCGGACAGGATTCCCGGTACGCTGAGGGGCAGAATCACCCGGCCAAACACCTGCAGGCCATTGCAACCCAAGTCTTCAGCGGCCTCAATAAGCCGGTTGTCGATCTTGACGATGATGGCATACAGGGGCAGGATCATATAGGGAAGGTAGTTGTAGACCATACCTAAAATCACTGCGCCGGAAGTGCCGATGGCCTCCACTGTGCCGAGCCCCAGCTTGCCGAGGACCACATTGATAATGCCGTTGGTTTCCAGCAGACCCACCCAGGCCAAGGTGCGGAGCAAAAAGCTCATACACATAGGCAGCATAATGAGCATGTACAGAATCTTCTGGGCAACCGCGCCCCGGTGGGCGATAAAATAAGCCACAGGATATCCCAACAGCAGGCAAATGATGGCCGACAGCAGGGAATACCACACCGAAGTACCCAGTGTGGGCAGAAACAGCCCCAAATCCCGCAGATTTCCCAGGGTAAAAGCGCCGGTGTCCGGGTCGGTGAAGGCATAAAATACCATCACACCCAAAGGAATCAGGGTAAAGAGCAACATCCACAGGATGTAGGGCGCGCTCAAAAGAATGGACTTATTCTTCTTCATCGGCTACATCCTCCGTCAGCTCGTCATACTCAGCAGAGTAGGAGCTGTAGTCACCGAACATACCGGAGTACTCGCTCTTGTGCATAATGTGGATATCCTCGGGGTTTAAGCGGATGCCCACCGTTTCGCCCTCACCGTGGTAATCGGTGGTCTGGATCAGCCACTTGAAGCCACGGAAGTCCACAATAATATCATAATTGAGGCCCTTAAAGGTAACACTGGTGACAGTGCCTACCAGGTGGCCTTCACCGGCGGGGACAAAGTCAATGTCCTCCGGGCGGATAACCACATCCACGGGCTCATTTGGCGCAAAGCCCTTATCCACGCACTCAAAGACCCTGCCGAAGAACTTGACCTTGTAGTCAGCAAGCATCACGCCGTCTAAGATGTTACTCTCGCCGATGAAGTCAGCCACAAAGGCATTCTTGGGCTCGTTATAAATATCCTCGGGCTTGCCGATCTGCTGAATGCGGCCTTTGTCCATAACTACTACGGTGTCGGACATGGAAAGGGCTTCTTCCTGGTCGTGGGTCACATAAATAAAGGTGATACCCATAGCTTGCTGAATGCGTTTCAGCTCGTTTTGCATATCCTTGCGCAGACGCAGGTCCAAAGCCGCCAAGGGTTCATCCAGAAGCAGAACCTTGGGCCGGTTCACCAGCGCCCGGGCAATGGCAACACGCTGCTGCTGACCGCCGGAAAGAGAGTCAATGCGGCGATGCTCATAGCCTTTGAGGCCCACCACGGCCAGGATATCCTGCACCCGTTCGTGGATCTCTTCCTTGCTGAGTTTTGCCACCTTCAGACCAAAGGCGATGTTTCCGTACACATCCAGGTGAGGAAACAGGGCATACCGCTGAAAAACGGTGTTGATCTGCCGCTTGTAGGCAGGCACATCGTTGATACATTCGCCGTCAAAAAGCACTCTGCCGGAGGTGGGGGTCAAAAACCCGCCAATAATTCGCAGAGTGGTGGTCTTGCCGCAGCCGGAGGGGCCAAGCAGCGTGAGAAATTCGTGATCGTTAAAATAGAGATTGATACCATCAAGTATCCGCTCCCCGTCGAACTCCATAGTAAGATCCTGGAGTCTGATGAGTTCTTTGGACATTATCCTCCCCCGTTTCTTCTTTTAAGCAACCGCTGATGAAATCGTCTGTGGCCACTGTCGGATCTTTTGCCCCAACTGTGCAGTTTTCAAACTTGAAATACACAAAGTATTCCTGCGTTTTCAAACTTTCATTTGTGGCAAAATCTCTCGCCATTAGCTCTTGCCGATTTCACATCGGTTACTTGTTGTTTTTATGAGTTGTTAATAGTATAGATATACCTTAAAATGCGACATTTGTCAACACTTTTGTGGGGTAAAGCGCAGGGCAAAACAGGGAAAAAACAAAAAAGCTTCCAAAAACCGTTTAGAACAGAAAATACTGGTAATACTTGACTACGGAGGTGCTATAAAATGAGCAAGAAAAAATATTCCGGCAGCGTGAACGGTAGGGGCTACTACATAGCCCTTGCGCTATGTGCTGCTGCCATCGGTATCGCAGGACTTTTGTACTATCGCAATGCCGAAAACCCCAATGTATCCATGGAAGATCCCGTGCCTACTATCGTAGGTTCCAATCACCAGGCGGTGGTGGCAACCGGCCCCGACGGCGAGCCAATTACCCAGCCCACCACAACTCCCAAGGTAACCATCAAGACTGTATCTCCTTTGGAGGGGCAGACTGTGGCAGTGTATGCTATGGATAGCCTGACCTATAACCAGACAACCCGGGATTGGCGTGTCCACAACGGTGTGGATATTGCCGCTGAAGCGGGTGCAAAGGTAAGCGCTGCTGCCGACGGTGAGGTCTATTCTGTCTATGATGACGATGCCATGGGCATGACCGTGGTGATCCGTCATGATGGTGGCTATACCACCCGCTATGCAAGCCTTGCAGAAACTGTTACCGTAAAGCCTGGTGAAAAAGTCACTGCCGGGCAGGCGATTGGTGCTGTGGCCAATACCGCGTTGCTGGAAAGCGCGCTGGGCGACCACCTGCATTTTAGCGTCACCTGCGACAGTAAGCCCATGGATCCCGCCAAATTCCTGGAAATGAAGTAAAAAAAGCCTCGACCCAACAGGTCGAGGCTTTTCGTTATATTACAGATCAAAATAGCGCATAGCGTTGCGGCAGCTGACACCCTCGATGATCTTCTTGAGGGAAGATTCCAGGTTGGGGTACTCACCGTTTTCCACCCATTTGCCAACCAGATTGCACAGTATCCGACGGAAATAATCGTGCCGCGCATAGCTGAGGAAGGAGCGGGAGTCGGTAAGCATACCGATGAAGTTACCCAACAGACCCAGGTTTGCCAGAGAGATCATCTGCTCTTCCATACCGGTCTTGTTGTCATTGAACCACCAGGCAGAGCCGTGCTGGATCTTGCCGGGGATACTTGCATCCTGGAAGCAGCCAATCAGAGAACCCAACTGAGCGTTGTCCACAGGGTTCAGAGAGTATAAAATGGTCTGGGGCAGGGAAGCCTCCTCGTCCAAAGCGGACAGCAGCTTGGAGATATTACCGCCACAGGTGTTTTGGGCGATGGCATCTACACCGGTGTCGGGGCCCTGGGCCTTGAAGATCCGCTGATTGTTGTTACGCAGGCAGGAGTAGTGCAGCTGCATGGTGATGTTCAGCCGGGTGTAGGCCTTGCCCAGGTGGAGCAGGATCACAGTCTGGAAGCCTTCTACCTCTTCGGTGGTGAGCTTTTCACCCTTCAGTGCCTTCTGGTAAACAGCGTCAGCCTGCTCTACGGTGTAATCCTGGAAAGGAACATAGTCCAGGCCGTGGTCGCTGGCCTTGCAGCCTCGCGCGTGGAAGTATTCCAGTCTTTCGGTCAGAGCATCCAGCACATCAGCCATAGTAGCCAGGTTTTTCTTGCCAACGGAAGCGGCCAGCTTTTCCATATATTCCTTCCAGCCGGCCTTGTGAATGTTCACAGCCTTGTCAGGGCGGAAGGAAGGGCCAACCACAACGTCGAAAGTCTTGTCAGCGGCAATCTTCTCGTGCCACTGCAGATCGTCGATGGGATCGTCTGTGGTGCCGATAAAGGCAACATTTGCCTTCTTAATGAGACCCCGGGCGGACATCTCCGGGTCGTTTTGCAGCTTGTCGTTGCAGATCTCCCAAATTCGGGGCGCGCTTTCAGTGGTCAGAGGCTCATATACGCCGAAGAACTGCTGCAGTTCCAGGTGGCACCAGTGGTACATAGGATTGCCAATGGCCATTTCCAAAGCCTCAGCCAGCTTCAGGAAACGCTCATAGGGAGGCTTGTTGCCGGTGATGTAGCTTTCGTCGATGCCGTTAGAGCGCATCATACGCCACTTGTAGTGGTCGCCGGCGAAGCTACCGTCGGGGTTCTGACCGCCCAGCCATACTTCAACGATGTTGTTGAACCGGCGATCCTCGTAGATCTCCTGGGGATTCAGATGGCAGTGGTAGTCAACAAGGGGCAGCTTTTCTGCGTAATCGTGGAACAGATGCTTGGCGGTTTCAGTTTCCAACAGGAAATCTTTATCCATAAATGCTTTCATACACGTTCTCCTTTTGCGTTATTTATAGGACCAGTAACCGGTGATTAAATCGGCAAGAGTGAGTGGCGAGAGATTTTAGTCCAAATTAAAGCTTGGGAAACGCAGGAATACTTTGTGTATTTCAAGTTTTCAAAGCTGAAAAGTTGGGCTATAAGATCCGCCAATAACCGCAGTCGATTTATTCAGCGGTTACTTAAAAAGGGCGCGCGAATATATCTTTCGTGGGAGGTGGCAGCGGGGCGGGCATACACGCCGGATACCAATCCCAACATAGTGTACAAAGTAACGATGGAGGTAGCGCCGTAGCTGATAAAGGGCAGGGTCAGACCGATAACCGGGCCGACACCGGTACACATTGCAACATTAATCAGCAACTGAAAAATAAGAGCAGCTGCAGCGCCGAAGCAGATCATCCGCCGGGCATAGTCCTGGCTGCGCAGACCTACCCAAATGCACCGGGCAATGATGCAAGCAAGCAGCAGCAGTACTGCCATACAGCCCACATAGCCCAATTCTTCACCGACAGTGGAGAAGATAAAGTCTGTGTGCTGACCGGTAAGAATACCGTTTTGGGTGCGGTGACCGCTGAACAGACCCTGGCCGGTCATACCGCCGCCGGTGAGCGTTTTCAGCGACATATTTGAGTGCCACCGAACGCCGGTACCGGACGGATCCAGCGCGGGGTTAAACAGCACCTCAATACGAAGCCGCTGATAATCGTCCAGGTTGGCCCAAACGATGGGGAAGACCAACGCAATGCCGCCGCCGGCCACAGCAAACCAGAAATAGTGAACACCGCCCACAAAGGCCATTATCACAAAAATGAAGATAAAGATGGAGCACACACCCAGGTCGCCGGAAAGGATAAAGCTCGTAACAAACAAAAGTCCCAGGTGGAATGCCATGGTAAAGACAGAGCGGAAAGAGGAGATCCGTTCTTTATGGGCATTCATAACCGATGCCATAATGAGGATGTAGGAGATCTTACAGATCTCAGCCACCTGGATGTTAAAGGGAACACCGGGAAGCTTAACCCAGCTTCGGTTACCGCCGATTTCTTCGCCGAAGGGGATCAGCAGCGCCAGAATCAAAACATTAAAAACAACCAGGATCAGCCGGTGCTCCAGCCAAAATTCTGCATCTACGGTCGCCATAATGGCGAAGCAAACAAAACCGATGCAGGCCGCAACGAGCTGCATACCGATGTAACGGAAGGATTCCAGATAACTGGTAGCGCTGGCGATGACAAGGCAACCGAATGCGGTGGTGATCAGGCAAAGCAGCAGCAAGACCCAGTCACCCTTGCGAATAGCCTGGACGACTTTTTGGAAATATTCTCGCATTGGGTCACCTCCTTCATAACAAGTAGTATAGCATTTTTCTCTTAAAATGTAAAGTTAAACAGTGCCGAAAACGGCCAAAAGTCCCAAAATTAAGGGGATGGAGATCAAAATAGAAACAGAGTTGGCGCTGGCGGCCATAGCCGGGTCACCACCGGCTTTTACAGCCAAGGCGGTGGACACTGTACCCACAGGCGCCAAAACGGTAATGGCCAAAGCTTGCCGGATGGGCAGTTCAAAGGGCAGCAGGAAATAGAAAGCAGCCGCAGCAGCAAAAGCTACAACATAGCGAATAACCAAAATACCGCCGATTTCCTTGATCCGGGATTTCTCAATGTGCAGATCGAACATCAGACCAATCATAAACATGGCCAAAAACGCATTGGCATTGGATGCCGGAGTGACGAAGGTTACAACTTCTTCAGGGATCCGCAGACCCACAATGCAGACAAGTAAAAGGATGATCTGGGTGAGGAAGGGCATAGACTTAAGCAGTGTTTTGCCAATGCTTTTTAAGTTCAGTCCCTTTGTGCCCTCCATAATATTCATGGAGATGGCATAAGTAGTGCCGTTGCACATGAGCGCGTTGCCGGCATTAAACAGGCAAGTGCCCACCAAGCTGGCAGGGCCTAAAAAGCTCTGCACAAAGGGCAGGGCGAAAGTACCGATGTTGTAACCGGTGACACAGTTGAGCCAAACGGCCCGGCTGGTACGTTCATAGCCCCGGCTTGTAAGCCAGGCAATCAGCAGCATCAGCCAGTTCATAGCAAAGCCCAATAATACCACCAATAGCAAAGATGTATCCGGTGGATACTTGGAAAAACTCACGATATTGGCGCAAGGCAGGGTGATGTTCAGCACGATTTTGGACAAAATTTTAAAATCGGTTTTGCCGAAAAGTCCCTTGCATTTTAGAAGATAGCCCAGCGCGATCAAGCATATAAACGAAGCGGACTTTATGAGAATATCAGCCATAAGAAACCTCTATATGTAAAATGAAGGCAGGCGTGCCGGTCGGCACGCCTGTAAAAATCGGTTATGCCAAATAAATAGCTTTGCAGGCCAGCATAGTCATATAGCAGTCCAGCTTGCTCACCAGTTCCATAGGCGCGTGCATACTGAGGACAGGTACACCGGCATCTACTGTGACGATGTTCCGGTTTGCCATATAGGCAGCCACCGTACCACCGCCGCCCTGGTCTACCTTGCCCAGTGTTGCGATCTGCCACTTTACACCGGCCTTGTCCAAAGTTGAGCGGACATAGCCCATAGCTTCGGCGGAGGCATCGGATGCACCGGCCTTGCCACGGGAACCGGTGTACTTCAAGATGGCAATACCATAGTTTACTTTGCAGTTGTTCCGCTTGTCAGAAACCTCGGCAAAATTGGGGTCAAAGGCATTGGAAACGTCCGCAGACAGGCAGAAAGACTTGGCAAGGCACTGCCGCAGACTCACACCCTGGGCATTGCAGAGCATTTCCATAAAATACGCAAAAGCATCGCTCTGCATACCGGTCACACCCACAGAGCCGATCTCTTCCTTGTCGGCCAAAATGCAAACAGCGGTGCGCTTGGGGGTGTCGATAGCGAAAAGAGAATCCAGCTCCGCAAAAGCGCAGACCCGGTCGTCGTGGCCGTAAGCGCCCAAAAGGCTGCGGTCAAAGCCTACCTCCCGGCACTTGCCGGCGGGCAGCAGGCACAGCTCAGCAGACAGGAAATCTTCCTCCACAAGACCGTACTTTTCGTTTAGCAGCTTCATAATGTGCAGCTTTACCAAATCGCTGCCCTCGCCCTGCAAGGGTTCAGAGCCTAAGATTACATTCAGCTGCTCACCCTCGATGACCTTGGCTGCGGTCTTCTGCAGCTGGTCGGCAGACAGATGGATCAGAAGGTCGGAGATATAGAAAATAGGATCATTTTCATCTTCACCCACAGTGACGGACACCACGCTGCCGTCCTTACGATATACTACGCCGTGGATAGCCAGGGGAATGGTAGCCCACTGGTACTTCTTTACACCGCCGTAGTAATGGGTCTTAAAATAAGCGATCTCCGCATCCTCATAGAGGGGATTGGGCTTTAAGTCCAGCCGGGGAGAGTCCACATGGGCGGCGCAGATGTTAGCGCCCTCAGCCAGACTTTCATTGCCCACCACAGCCAAGATAATGCTCTTATTCCGATTGTTGAAATACAGCTTGTCGCCAGCTTTGATTTCCTTGCCGGGCACCATTTCTGTAAAGCCGTTTGCCTTTGCAGTCTCAATTGCCCAAGTGGTAGCCTCCCGCTCCATTTTGCAGGTGTCCATAAAGGCTCTGTAGCGGGCGCAGTAGCTTTCCATTTCAGCGCGTTGGGTTTCGGTTAACTGGGCATAGCCGTTTTGCGTTTCATTTAACAGATTTTTTCTGAGATCTTCCATAGTCATTCTCCTTCAAGCCTTTTTCTTTATTATAGACAGCTTATCAAAAAAGGCAAGGCATTTTTCTTGGAAATCTATGGCTGCGCCATTGTTTTCCAAAATGTAATCGCAGTTCTCCCGGAACCAGGATTCCGGCTTTTGGGCATTGATTCGCAACATAGCTTGTTCCGTAGTAATATTATCCCGGACAGTGAGCCGGGCAATACGGTCTTCCAAGGGAGCTGTAATTGCCACGGTGGCATCGCAAAGCTCGTAAAGACCACCCTCAAACAGGCCAATGGCATCAATAGCCACAGGTGTAGATGCCACTTCCAGCCGCCGCTGTACTTCGGCTTTGACAGCGCCGTGGGTAATGGCATTCAAATCTGCCAAAGCAGCCGGATCGGAAAAGACGATAGCGCCCAACTTTTTGCGGTTTAGTTTCCCGGCTTCCACGCAGCCGGGGAAACGGTCTTCGATGGAGTATAGCAAAGAAGCATTCGTTTTCAGCAATTCGTGATAAATGGCATCGCAGTCCATAATCACACCGCCGATAGATTCAAAAGCCTTCAGCAGGGTGGTCTTGCCGCAGCCGGTGCCGCCGGTGATACCCAAAACAAACCGCTCGGCATTTACCCGGTGAAATCCTGCTGCTTTCAGAAGTCGGTTCTGCACAGCCATTCCTTTGCCGCTTCCTGCGGGACAGCGGGCAAACACTGTGCCAATGCTGGGGTCATCCAGCTCCCGCAAAGCGGCAAACAACCCTGCAAGCAAAGTGTCCGTATCGGCTTCTTTGCCGTAGGACAGCGGCGCAAAAGCGGAAAATGCATCCAATTCTTCTTCAAAACACAGCACCCGGTTACCGGGCTGATAACGCTTTTTAATGTACCGGGCGGCAGCCTCGGTAGAGCCATCTACAATAATGACGGAGCATTCCGGCGCATAGTGCCGATACTTCATACCCGGCGCTTTTACAACCGTATCTTTGTCAATAGAACCGGTGACAGCTTTATCGATGACAATTTCACCCACAATTTCTGCCATTGCCTCAACGGTAATGCCGCCGGGCCGCAACAGCCGGGGCTTTTCGTCAGTCAGATCGATAATGGTGGATTCCACACCCACCCGGCAAGGGCCGCCATCTACGATCAGCGGGATCTTTCCGTTGTGATCGTGATAAACATGCTTTGCGGTGGTGGTGGAGGGCTTGCCGGAGATATTAGCCGAGGGGGCGGCCACAGGCACACCGGCCTTGCGGATAATTTGCCTTGTGATTTCACAATCCGGGCAGCGGACAGCCACCGTGGGCAGACCTGCGGTGGTGCATTTGGGAACAATATCCTTAGCGGGCAGTACCATCGTCAGCGGACCGGGCCAGAATTTTTCAGCCAATGCCCAGGCGCTTTCCGGGATGCTGTGGCAGAATTTTTCCAAATCAGCAGCATCTGCAATGTGGAGGATCAGAGGGTTGTCCTGAGGACGGCCCTTGGCGGCAAAAATCTTGGCGACAGCATCGGGATTCAATCCGTCAGCGCCCAAACCGTAAACGGTTTCTGTGGGAATTGCCACCAATTCGCCATTTTTTATGATTTCCGCTGCAATCTGAGGCGTAGTGGAATCCTCTGCAGACAGATATTGTGTAGTCATTGTTACGCCTCCTTTGGAGAGAAATCATAATGGACAATGGACAATTGACAATGGACAATTATTTCACTTGAAATTCTGCGTGTGATTTTAATTGTCAATTCTCAATTGTCAACTGTCAATGCAAACGGGAGCAGCCGAAGCTGCTCCCGTTTGGTGACTTATACAGTGGGCTGATTTGCAGCTTCGATGATCTGGACGAACTTCTCGGGAACCAGGGAAGCGCCGCCGATGAGGCCGCCGTCGATGTCGGGCTGAGCCAGCAGTTCGTAAGCGTTCTTCTCGTTCATGCTGCCGCCGTACAGGATGGAGATAGCGCGAGCGTTCTTGGAAGCGTACAGCTTGCGAACCACAGCGCGGATGTTCTCACAAACTTCCTGTGCCTGCTCGGGAGTAGCGGTCAGGCCGGTGCCGATAGCCCAGATGGGTTCGTAGGCGATAACAACCTTGCGGATCTTGTCCTCGGAAACACCCTTCAGAGCCAGCTTGATCTGCATAGCAATGTGCTCGGTGGTAACACCGTTCTGTCTCTGCTCCAGGGTCTCACCGCAGCACAGGATGGGGGTCAGGCCGGCTTCCAGAGCGGCCAGAACCTTGGCGTTGACG
>JAFZDL010000065.1 GCA_017561205.1 Oscillospiraceae bacterium
GCTGCAGCTGAGTATGTTCGAGGATACCACCAAGCAGCTACGGGATAAAGCACTGCAGGAAGCTATGCTGGGCATTCGGGCGAAGTACGGAAAGAACTCTATACTGAAGGGTATGAACTACAGCCCAGCCGCCACTGGCCGGGAGCGAAATGCCCAGATTGGAGGCCACCGTGCTTAAACGAGGACCACGGGCGCCCATGCCGCCCTCCAGACGGGCAAAGCAATTCGCCCCATTTGATGCCCTAAAGGGCCTGAAAGAAGCCATTGCAGCCAAGGAAAAGCGCCCGGAACCCCGCCGGGAGCTGACGGACTATATGAAAGAGCAGATCAACAATGCGCTCCTGGATCTGCAGAAGGGGCAGCAGATCACCGTAGTTTACTACGAAAAACAGGAGCAGCAGACAGCCCAGATCACAGGAACGGTCATGAAGGTGGACGCACATTGGCAGACACTGCTAATCAACCAAATTGTCATTGGTTTTGAGGAGATCTATGACATAATCGAGTGATTCATGACCATTGCGAGGGTATTCGACACCGTTCGAGTTGAAAGAGGAACAGACCTGGGAAAAAGGTGGGACGAAATTGGTACAGCAAAGGATACTCCATGGTAATGTGAATGTGGTAAACTATTAGTGTCCAGAGGTGGGTCATCAAGTGTGACCCACCTCATAATATTATTGGAGAGGAGCTGTCAACATAATGAAATATTGCCCATACTGCGGTGCCGAGGTTATAAACGGTGCCGTTTCTTATTGCTGTGAATGCGGGAAGAAGCTGCCCGTAGCTGGACAGGCTGTGCCCGCAACCGAGATGGCAGATATTCCTGCCAAATCCAGACACAAGTGTACCAAGCAGAAAAAGCCCAAATTTCTGAAGGAAAAGCCGCCGAAGCAGGAGAAAGCACCGAAGAAAGAGAAGTCCCCCAAGAAAGAAAAGCTCACCAGGAAGCAGAAAATCAAAAAGAAGAAACCCGAAAAGAAAATCCCTCAGCCCATGGGAGCACCGGTGGATGATGGTTATGACGGGTATTACGATGATGTACTGCCTCCCGATGTTGACCGTGTAAAGGATGGAGTCGACAAGGACCTCGTGAAAAAGATCATTATTTTGGGTGCGGTTGTCACCATCGTGATTTCTATGTGTGTTTTGCTTCTATATTTTGTTTGAGTGTTGCAATTTCGGCACTTCAAAAGTGTAATAGAGTAAAAGCAAAACAACGAGGTGTTACTTATGAGGAAATACATTTCTATTGGAGCAGTCACAGCTCCTTCTTCCGAGGAAATCGTCTATGTGTCCCACTGCGGATATGACTATACCCTTACAGGGGATCTGGCTTATATGTGGCTTAGCGGACGGTACGGGTTCGACACGGCAAGAAATACGCTGGAAGAAAAGGCGTTGGAGCAACTGCGGAAAATGGGTCTGGTGGCCCTTTGCGAGAATACCATGGAAGGTGAGTATCGCACCCTGACTCGGATCAGTGTGGTCCCAACAGAAGGGGAGAAACCCTATGTGGGGCTTAACTCCAAAGAGAGAACAATCCTGAAGTGGATTCGCGAGACTGGCTTGGTCCTGTCCATGGCAGAGCTTGTCTACCTCACGGAGTACAATATTGAACCTGAACCGCAGTATCTTGGGCAGGAGAACGTTCAGACTTTGGTGGAGCGAATCTATACCAGAGACATTATTTTCGATAACACCCTGGAAAACCTGATGGAGCATTCCAAATGTCGTGACCAGGTGGTCAAGCTGGTTCTCAAGCTCCTCAGGAGAAGACGCATTGTGCTGCTGTGAAGGAGCGGGAAATGATTAACAATTTCAAGAATTTCGATTCAATTCTTCAAAAGCAGCTTGCTACCAAGTTGGCATTAACTGTATTTGGCGTTATAGTAGATGTGCTGATTGTGGTTTGTCGGTGCAGTTGGCAGCTTATTGTCCCAGGTCTGACATTTACTATTGTATGTCTGCTCAGTTCGTTGATCCTTTACAGGAAATGTGCCAAAGGTGACATTGTTAGGCTGTCTGGTAATTGCTGCAGCATAGAGCGAACAGGACTTCGCAGAAGGATAAAGGCAATCTATGTTCAATGTGAGGACAAGGTACTTAGAATTGCTGCCCAGGTTCCCGGGGTGCGAAATTTATCCGTGGGTGATAAGCTGACCATTTATTTACCGTTGGAAGAGCCGGTATATGACCATGACGGATGCCTGGTGATTTTTCACTTTATTGCAATCGGAAAGGAGTGGTGACACTTGCAGGCACAAGAAATCTACGATGCTCTGGATCGAATCAGAACGGTTGTCCAGGACAATACCACGTCGGATGGCTCCTTTCCCTCCGATAATCCCCAGATCATGGTCGTCCTGGAGTTGTGCGAAACGGTGATCAAAAACTCGATCAGCAAATGAGTATAGGAAAACCGGGAGATATGATTGACGAAGGCGCTGAGATGTGGTATAATACCTATATCAGTAATAGAATTTCACCTTAGTGAAATACCAGTTTAATAGAATCTTACCAAAGCCATTTGCCCTTTTGGGGGTAAATGGCTTTTTTTATTTCCTGGTTTCTGCCTGCTATGAGCAGGTTTGAGATAAATACAAACGATGCAGGCAGAACCTGCAGGAAGGAGTCATTCATGTTAAGATTTTTCGCAAATGATGTGGTGGTGTCCAAGGGCGCCAACAACACCCCCGCGGTGAAGTTTTCCGAGAAGGGAGACTTCGTCCGCTTCCGTGTCGGCGCAAA
>JAFZDL010000010.1 GCA_017561205.1 Oscillospiraceae bacterium
GGACCAGGGCGCTCCCTTCAAGCAGGTCATCACCCACGGCTGGGTGGTTGACGGCCAGGGCCGCGCCATGCACAAGTCCCTGGGCAACGGCGTTGACCCCGCCGACCTCATCAAGGACTTCGGCGCCGACATCGTCAGACTGTGGGCTGCCTCCTCTGACTACCATGCAGACGTCCGCTGCTCCAAGGAGATCTTCAAGCAGATCGCCCAGAACTATCTGAAGTTCCGCAACACCGCCCGCTACTGCCTGGGCAACCTGGCTGACTTCGATCCCAACAAGGACATGGTTTCCGCTGAGAACCTGACCGAGCTGGACAAGTGGGCACTGACCAAGCTGAACGGTTTGGTTGCCGCCTGCAAGAAGGCTTACGACAACTATGAGTTCCATGTGGTTTCCCACATCATCAACGATTTCTGCGTTGTGGAGCTGTCCTCCTTCTATCTGGATATCATCAAGGACCGGCTGTACTGTGAGTTGCCGGGTGGCCTGCGCCGCCGCAGCGCACAGAGCGCTCTGTTCCTGATTGTGGATGCTTTGGCCAAACTGTTTGCCCCCATCCTGGCCTTTACCTGTGATGAGATCTGGCAGGCAATGCCCCACCGGGATGGTGACGATGCCCGGAACATCCTGCTCAATCAGATGCCCACCGATTTTGCTGCTTACAGCCTGGATGATGCCGCTATGGCTAAGTGGGATACCGTAATGAAGCTGCGCCAGGATGTAAATGGTGTGCTGGAGGTTGCCCGTGCTGATAAGCGTATCGGCAAGGCATTGGAAGCCCATGTGAGCCTGGATATTCAGGATGATGCCGTGAAGGCCGCCTGCGAAGGCTTGAACCTGGCCGAGATCTGCATTGTGTCCTCTTGCGATTGGGAAACTGCTCCCGAGGGCGCTACTGTTGGCACCGGCACCAATCTGCCCAAGCTGACCATCGGTGTTACCGAGGCCCGCGGAGAGAAGTGTCCCCGCTGCTGGATGCACTCCACCGAATCCGACGAAAACGGCCTGTGCCCGCGCTGCGCCGCGGTTATTTCCCAGTTGGATCTGGAAATCTAATCTACAAAAGACACCGCCAAGCAAATGCTTGGCGGTGTCTTATAGCTTATTTACCGAATACTTCCCGGGCTTTTTTCATCATTTGACGAATGGGCAGATTATACGGACAACGGGTCTCGCAAGCTCCGCATTCGATACAATCTGAGGCCTTTTTCTCTATGCTTGCGTAACGCTGTACCGCCCATTCCTTCAAGTTATAGCGGCTATAATAGCCTTCAAACAGGAAGATAGCAGGAATATTGATACCGGCGGCGCAGGGAGCGCAGTAATTACACCGGCGGCAGAAATTCGTGCCTAAGAAATCCCGGATTTCTTTGATCTTTGCCTGCTCAGCGTCGGTCAAAGGATCGGTATTGGAAATTGCAGCAATATTCTGCTGAATCTCCTCCCCTGCGGCCATGCCGGGGATCACTACGGTCACATTGGGATTGGCAGCAATAAACCGCAGAGCAGTGGTGGCATCGTCGATGGCGCCACCGGCCAGGGGCTTCATGCAGATAAAGCCGATGTTCTTCTCTGCGCACTTTGCAATCAGTTCCTCGCCCTGGGTTTCCACAATATTATAAGGGAACATAATGGTTTCCACCCAAGGAAGTTCTACGGCCTTTTTGAACAGGTCTGCGGAGTGGAGGGTGATACCGATATGCCCGATCTTCCCGGCTGCCTTAGCCTCCTGGAGGGCCTCCAAAGCGCCACCGGAAACCTGCACAGCATCCAAGTCCTTGGCATTGGGGTTATGGATCTGGTACAGGTCGATATAGTCGGTTTGCAATTTCTGCAAGCTCAGGTCAATATCCTTTGCCATTGCTTCGGCGGTACGGGCCATACTTTTGGTCGCCAGGATGAAGTTCTGGCGGATGCCTTGAAGTGCATAACCTAAGTACTCCTCGCTGACAGTATATGCGCGGGCGGTGTCGATATAGTTTATGCCTACAGCCAGCAACTGCTCCATCAAGGGCTTTGTGCGCTCCGCATCGATTTTCTGAATGGGAATACCTCCAAAACCAAGACGAGATATCTTAAGACCGGTTTTTCCTAAAATTCTGTATTCCATATTATACTCCTCAGAATAAGCAAAACTCGGGCAGCTACAAGCTGACCGAGTTTTGCTTGGCGGAGCAGCAGGGATTCGTTGCATTTTTGCCAACAGGCAAAAACCAAGGTAGCGACCAGTGTTTGCACTGGTCACAGCAGATGTCCACCGGACATCTGCATTTGGATTGTTCGAATCCCTATTCTCAAATAATCAAAACTCGGGCAGCTACAAGCCGACCGAGTTTTGCTTGGCGGAGCAGCAGGGATTCGAACCCTGGCGGCACTTTCATGCCCTACGAGATTTCGAGTCACGCCTCTTCGACCAGCTTGAGTACTGCTCCGTATTCATAACTGTTTTATTATAGCAGAGTATCCCTTAAAAATCAAGATTCAGTCCTTCTTTTTGGCAAGCTCCATCACATCGCCGATCTTGGCCATAATTTTATTATAGTTCTCCCGTCGGTGGGGAACCAGGCAGTTGGAGCAATCCTTAATGCCATACTCCGTATAGGTAAAATTGCCGCCGCATTTATCCCCCAACGCGTACAAGGGGCAATAGCAGAACAGGCAGCTAAAGCCGCTTTCGTCCTCTACTTTATGGCAAGGAAAATATTCACATTCCTTGTGTTGAAAAAAGTCATAATGGGCCATATGGATTCTCCGTTTTCTGCGTGAGATGAGATTGACGCGTCTGTATTTTTATTGTATAATACCGCTTGGACCTCGTCAAGAAAGAAAAGAGGATTTTTATGGATTTTCTAATTCAGCTCATTGGTTTTGTGGGTTTGGCCACAAGCATTGCTGCTTTTCAATTTAAAAAGCACCGGAGTATCGTTCTGTGCAAGATGACCTCAGAGCTGATTTTCGCTCTTCAGTATATTCTATTGGGTGCTTGGACCGCTGCCATTTTAGACGGCATCTCCGTAATTCGCAATACGCTGTACACAAATTTCGTAAAGCGGGGCCGTTCCACCATGCCTGTGATTATCGGATTCTGTCTTTTTGTAATAGCTACCGGTGTTGCCACCTTTGATGGCTGGCCTAGCCTGCTGCCCATCGCGGCGAAACTGCTGACCACCATTTCCTACGGTATGAAGAACGAAAAGCTTTTACGGTTCATCACCCTGCCATCGTGCATTATGTGGACCATTTACAATCTGCAGGTTGGTTCTTTAGGCGGTGCACTGGGAGATACCTTAACCCTTATCTCCCTGTCCATTGGTATTTATAAATTTGATATTAAGAAAGAAAAGGCTCGCTGAAAAGCGAGCCTTTATTCTATGAGATTGCCACGTCGCTATGCTCCTCGCAATGACGTGATGGATTGGAAAGCTGTTAGCAATCTGTCCAAGGGTAGACCTGCGGAGGTTCTAATGTGAATTCCATAGGCTTTCCGGTGTTTGGGTGGGTAAAAGCCAAACGGTAGGACCATAGGGCGATCTCACAATCGTCTGCCAAGGTGCTGTACTTTCTTTCTCCCACCAAGGGCATACCCCGGGAGGCAAACTGCACCCGGATTTGGTGCGTTCTTCCGGTTTCCAAGGCCACACGGACACGGCTCATACCATTTGCTCGGTTCAGCACCCGATAGCGCAAGGAGGCAGGCTGCACACCCTTTCCCGGTTCTTGGGTAACCAGGGTCATTTTTCTTGCCTTATCCCGCAGCAGCAAATCCTGCAATCTTCCCTCGTCCTGTTCCGGTGTTCCGTGGACTACCGCCAAGTATTCCTTTTCAAATTGGTCTTCCCGGATTTGCCGTGACAACTCTGACGCGGCTTTCGCCGAAAGAGCCATCACCATGAGTCCGGAAACCACTCTGTCCAGTCGATGGACGGTGCGCACATCCTTTATCCCCAAGGCTTGTCGCACCAGTTCCGGCATTCCACCAGGTTCGTCAGTGGACAGCACCCGGGCCGGCTTCACACAGACCACAATATCCTTATCTTGATAGATCAGTTCCATTTACTTCTCCCGATTCTTATAGAAATACACTGTATCAATCACCTTGCGGGTATTATATCAAATTGGAAATTGCTTTGCAAGCATCACTTGCACTTTTGCTAAGCGGGTGTATAATGGATAAAAGGAAGCCACACTTATGGAACTGCAACAGCTGAAATACTTCAAGGCCGTAGCGGATATCGGCAAAATTTTTGAGGCTGCAAAGAGCCTGTTTGTATCTGCTTTATATCCAACCACAGTAACAACAAAGAAACCCTCCACTGTTTCGGTGGAGGGTTTGTGTTCGCGTTACCTATCTTCCTGGGGGAGTGATGCGACTGCTGCCGGTGGCAGGAGAAAGGAGCTGAACGAGTGGCAGCGGTCAAAATTTCGTGAGCAAATGCGAACTGAAACTTTTGGGCGCCGCAAC
>JAFZDL010000066.1 GCA_017561205.1 Oscillospiraceae bacterium
CCGATGCTTACCGAGCCGCCGTGGAGATCGTAGGTGGAGAGCAATATATCCTGTCCGCAACCATGCACGCAGACGAAAGAAACCGGGCCATGTCCGAAGCCTTGGGCGATGATGTGTACCACTACCATCTCCATGTTGTGTACATCCCCGTGGTGGAAAAGCAAATCCTTTGGAGCAAGCGTTGCAAAGATAAATCGCTGATCGGCACCGTGAAAGAAACCATCATGCAGGTCAGTCGCAGCAAGAAGTGGGAGTCCACGCCTGCCCTGGACGAAAATGGAAATCCGCTTCTGTCCAAGACCGGAAAGAAGGTGCTCACTCCCTCTTACAGCATCCTCCAGGATCGGTTCTTCGACTTCATGCGAGCCGCCGGTTATACCGATGTAGAACGAGGACAGCGCGGCAGCACCGAGGAACATCTGACCGTGACCCAGTTCAAGGTGCAAGCCGAGCAGGAGCGCCTTGCCGATCTGAAGGCTGCACAGGCCATAGCAGAAGCAGAGATTGACGATCTGGCGGATCAGAAGAAAGCCGTCCAGCTTGAAGCTAAGGAAGCCACCGACAGAATGAAGGAATTGGCCCCGGCAGTTAAAAATATGGAAAAGCTGGCACGAGAGTTTTCCGATGACCCGGAGCAAATCCTCCCGGAAGCCGGTGCATTGGAATCAGCAAAAGGCTATCGGGAAAAGAAAGCCAAGCCTCTGCTCGAAAAGATCGTCAAGGTTCTCCGCTCCGTCTACCACGCATTTCTAAATCTGCGAAACGATTATGACCGGCTGCAGCAGAAGTTCAGCCGGGAATGTGCCAAGACCGCCCGGATGGGTGATCGGATCGACGAGCTGTCAGACGAGAACAAAATACTCCGTGGCATCGCCGCTGACTTTGATCGAGCCAAGAAAGCATTGGGCAAGGACAAGGTGGAAGCCGCTGTGGAATCTGTAAAACAGGAAGAAGCAAAGGTACATGCCGAAAAGCACAGAAAGCGCCAGTACACCCGGTAATTTACAAGACCCGGAATAAATGCAAAAAATCCGATGGGAGCGTTTCAAACGATGCCGACATCATTTGGAACAATCCCATCGGAAAACTACCCCATTTCCCCGGCTCAAGAGCCGAGAAAAAATCTACAATTTAGGAGGATTTTTATGAAGACAGGACTTACCAAGAAGCAGAAAGTCACTGAGGTATATTACAATGCCAAAGACCCTACCGCAGAGGTCTACACCCACGATACCAAGCTGAAGAAGCGGCTACTGGAATACGCAGCCAAATTTCCGGAGCTGTGCCAGCAAACCGACGATGACGAGCAAGGCGGCCTACGGTTCGAGATCGACAAGAGCAGAATTAGTATTCGGCTGACAGCGCCGTATAGCGAGGAACGGAAGCAAGCTGCCAGTCAACTTGCAAGGCAGACAAAGAATTTTCAGTAAATAGAGGAAGCCGTCGGTATGAAGTACCGGCGGCTTCCTTATTGTATACTTCTTTTATTGTGAGCGTATGATGTTAAATAACAATCGACTTTTGTATATTTCTATTGCGGAGTACTCGCTCTGCATTGGTCTTCAGTACCTCGGAATCCTTTGGTTTTAGATGATCGGAAGAACGGAGGCAGATATTCTCCAGCTGTTCACTGCTGGCAGAGAGTATGTTTTCCGGCTGCATAATCTCCACCAAGGCACCCAGTCCGGGATAATCTTCTCCCTGAGACCAATCGTGCCTGCGGTTAAAAGGACAAGCATCCTGACAGGCATCGCAACCCACGATCCATGTTCCAAGCTGCTCCCCCTGCAAGCCTTCCGGCACAATACCTCTTCCAAATGTGTTGATAAAGGATACGCAATGGAAAGGATTCAGCGTGTAGGGTTCATGGAGGGCACTTGTAGGACAGGCTTTCTGACAAATGGTGCAGCCAGTGGGACAGGGTGTAAACTTTCTTTCCTGATAAAGCCTGCAATGCTCTCCAATCAAAAAACTGTCCAGCTCTATCCATGAACCATCTTCGTTATACAGGAAGTTATTCCGGCGGATAATGCCAATGCCAGCTGTCTGGGCAGCATGACGAAGTCCCCATATATCAGAACCATTCTCTTTGATAGCGCCTGTCCATTCGATTTGATTTTCATCGAACCACCGTCCCAGTTTGTGTTTTTGCAAATGCTCTGGACCGTTTTTGACACTGTCGCGGGAAATGAAAAAACTTTTGGCATACAGCCCCTGCAGTTCTTTGGGATATTTGTACTTGGTGGTTTGGGACAGGCAGATTACAATAGATTTTGCCCAGGGAAAACGTGCTCTGATTTCTTCGGTACCAGAAATTGCGTTCTTATAAAAACCAGCACTGACAGGAACTGCTTCAATCCGCTTTCGTGTGTTGGCAATGTATGTATCCATATCCTCGATGGAAATAATTCCACAATCATCAAAGCCTGCGTCTATACAAGCCTGATAAATCCGCAGGCTCAGTTCCTCATTTTCAATATGAGAAATATTCATAGTAAAGCTCCTTTATGTAGTTTGTTTTCTCATAATTTCTTCGATGCGCCCAAGCAGATGGCCTGCGGCAAACCAAATGGTTTCATAGTGCATATAGCTGAGAATATTGCTGTCCCACAGCATCTTGACTTCTGCGGGAAAATCCTCATCTGCCTGCCAAAAGGAGAAACGAAGCGGCAAAAAGTCGAACAATGGGATTCGATAGGCAATATCGCCTTTTCCCTCCGGAATCCCTGCCAAAGCCACGCAGGCTCGTTCCAGTTTTTCCATATTTTCATTAAAGAAATTACCGACCCGTGTGGATGCCATCCCATTTCCTGCGTTCATACCGGTATATACCGTGCCTTTTAAGCTACTGCTGGATGCAAATTCTCCGGACAAGCAGCAATCCGGTTTGGAATAACAGAGAACATCATAGATGGTCATACTCTCGCTGTAATCACCTTCGGTATTGGATACAAAAGCGTCTTCCGACCATTCTACGATGCCGGTCATTCTTCCAATACGGTAATCTCTTCCGCAAAAGCGAATGTAAAGATATTCTTCGTCATAATCCAAATTGAATTTGCGGATCATTTCTTGCTGATCGAAGGTTAGAAAGTAAGGACGCATCTGATCACGCATAGTTTCGTAGTTGTTCTGTTTCATAGACGTACCTCCGTATGAAAGCTACGGCAATACTGTAAATTATTTTAGCCACTAAAACAATTATATAGAATCTATGCCCCCGTGTCAACGAAGGCATAGTAATTTATATCCGTTTTCGGAATACTTCCTCCATAATTTTTTCATAACGGAGAAATAATTCCAAATCTTCATCGGAGAATTCCTTCAGATCTTCGCTGATAGAAGAATATGCCGCATGGTCATAGCTGATATGGGCTTCCCGCAAAAGCATACCCTGCTCGGTTAGGCCAATCCGGGTCATACGCTTATCGAAAGCATCCTTCATTCGGAAGATATAGCCTTTCTTCTCCAGCCGGGCAGCAGTCTGCGTAACCGCTCCCTGGGTAACATTCAGCCGTTGCGCCAATTCTCCCATTGTTGGAGTGACCATAGCGCCCACCTCTACAACAAAATGCACTTCGCTCATATAGAGGTCGTCGTTTTCAGAGTATTTCCGAGCCTTTCCAAGATACCGCATGGTCATAGCAGCGGTCTGACTGTTGGCACATAAAAGCTCTTGTATCAATTTCAGACGATCCACAGAATCCCTACTTTCAGTTTGATTCCGCTGGAATCCCGTTCAAATCCCAGCCAACTATAATTTGTTTCATTATACACCATCGACTCAAAAAATGCTATTATGGCCATTAGAATCTTCTTTATTTCACAAGATAATTATTCTTTTGCTGAAACGGTCAGTAAGAATCCAACCGCAAATTTCCCAATAATCCCAGCCAATCAACAATCAAGGGTGCCCTAAACAGGGCACCCTTCTACTTATTTGATTCCTGCGGCTATCTGTCTCTTATTCTCGCATAACCTCTAACATTATCCTTGCACCCAGTCGGAAACTGTTTTGGAACAGCAGATTCTCTGCCATGGTTTGATATTCCCTCACACAATCTGCATATTTTGTAAACAGTTCTTTCTGTGCATCTGTCATTGTTGCGAGCAGTTTATCCTCATTCCGGCTAATTAGCTGAAGCAGTTCTTTGTATTCCTTACTGGGAGAAACATCGTATTCGGCAGGCTCGATATTACCATACCACAGTTCTTCGAGAATGTTCATACGAAGATCACCTCCGCATTGACGATTTCTTCTGCCCGGTTGCGAATGTTGTTCATAGCACCCACCCAGGCCATTTGATCCTGTGCCTTGAGTTGTTCGGTGATACCTTCCTTTTCAGCCAATTGCTTTACCAGCCGGTCAAACATTTCTGTTGCCCGGTTGTCGATTTCAGCAAGGCGGCTGTTCAGCTTGCCGCTGAGAAGCAGCGTGGTGTGCAGCACCGGACGATGCTCCTTGATGTGCCGTAGATACTTTCTGCCCCACATTCCGATAGGCTGGGCATCTTCTTCATCCAGCACCAAGCAAGGGATATAATAATCTCCTTGTAATTCATACCAAATACCGTTATTCTTATCATAGATGTATTTTTCCATTGTTGTGTCCTCCAGTAGTGTATTTGAGTTTGAGGTGATTCAAATACAACTTCTTATTTTCTCGTTGCCGTGGACAGTCCTGGGATGCTGTCCGCAAGGAACAAGTAGGATACAAATACAGTTTTTGTGGTCAATCGCACCACATTGATTCTTTGAGTAAACACATCTGAAAACCGCTTATTTTGGCTGTTTTTAGGCGCAAAACGAAGAAAAGTCCCAAACAGCACATTGATACTTTCCAGGCTCTGGAGTTATGCAAGCGTTAAAATACCGTATTTTACACCAAAATCCCCGGATTTCGAAAGATTCCGGGGATTTATTTTGTGCGCAAACGTTCGATAATGAACGATGTAATACGCTATTTTTGAGGTTAAATTGAGGTTAAATCGCTTTTTGAGGTTAAATTTCAATCCTCTTAAAACGAAAAAATCCCCCTCCCCGGCCATCAAAAGCCAGGAAGGGGGATCGTTCGTTATTCAGTATTCACTTCATCATCAGCCACTACCGTAGTATCACCGGCATTCTCAACGACCTTCACGCTGGCCTTC